>JASHSH010000233.1 GCA_030040955.1 Rhodospirillales bacterium | reverse complement strand
AGGCCTCCGCCTCGCGGAAGGCGAGCAGCGTCTGCTGCGGGTTCGCGCCCATCGCCACCTGCGCGACATAGACGTTGCCGTAGGCGATCGCTTGCAGCGCGAGGTCCTTGCGCGCGACCCGCTTGCCGGCGGCGGCGAATTTGGCGACGGCGCCGAGGGGGGTCGCCTTCGAGGCCTGGCCGCCGGTGTTGGAATAGACCTCGGTGTCGAGCACCAGGACGTTCACGTCGCGCGAGCTGGCCAGCACATGGTCGAGCCCGCCATAGCCGATATCGTAGGCCCAGCCGTCGCCGCCGACGATCCAGATGCTGCGCCGGATCAGATGATCGAGCACGGAGAGCAGGTCCTTGGCGCGCGCATCGTCGCCCATCTCGAGCAGTTTGGCGCGCAGTTCGGCGACGCGGGCGCGCTGCGCGCGGATCTCCGATTCCCGTACCTGCGGCGCGGACAATGTCGCGGCCACCAGCTCCTCGCCCAATTGGGCCGCGAGGTCGCGGGCGAGGCGGCGCGCGAGGTCGAGATGCTTGTCGGCGGCGAGGCGGAAGCCGAGGCCGAACTCGGCATTGTCCTCGAACAGCGAATTCGACCAGGCGGGACCGTGGCCCTCGCGGTTGGCCGACCAGGGCGTGACCGGCAGGTTGCCGCCGTAGATCGACGAGCAGCCGGTCGCGTTGGCGACCTGCATGCGGTCGCCGAACAGCTGCGACAGCAGCTTGAGATAGGGCGTCTCGCCGCAGCCGCCGCACGCGCCCGAGAAGGCGAACAGCGGCTCGAGGAACTGCACCCCGCGCACATTGGCGAAATCCACCCGCGCGCGGTCGTTGATCGGCAAGCCTTCGAAGAACTCGATATTGGCGTGCTCGGCCGCGACCAGCGGCAGCTTGTCTTCCATGTTGATCGCCTTGCGCGCCGGGTCGTTCGCGTCCTGGGCCGGGCAGGCCTCGACGCAGAGGCCGCAGCCGGTGCAGTCCTCGATGTAGAACTGGAGCGAGAAGCGGATGTCGGGGAAGCCGCGCACATTGATCGGCGCCGACTTGAACGAATTCGGTGCGGCCTCCAGCCGGCTTTCGTCGTAGTATTTGGCGCGGATCACGGCGTGCGGGCAGACGAAGGCGCACTGGCCGCATTGGATGCAGGAATCCGGCTCCCACACCGGCACCAGGTCGGCGATGTTGCGCTTCTCCCAGGCGGCGGTGCCGGAGGGGAAGGTTCCGTCGACCGGCAGCAGGCTCACCGGCAGCTCGTCGCCGCGTCCGGCCATCATCTTGGCGGTGACCGCCTGGACGAATTCGGGCGCGTTCCTCGGCACGATCGGCGGCCGGTCCCAGTCGCTGGACACTTCGGCCGGCACGGCGACCTCGAACAGCTGCGCGAGCGTGCCGTCGACCGCCTCGAAATTCATCCGCACCACGTTCCCGCCCTTGGACCCGTAGGTCTTCTCGATCGACTTCTTGATCTGGCGGATCGCCTCGTCCCGCGGCAACACGCCGGAGAGCGCGAAGAAGCAGGTTTGCAGCACCGTGTTGGTGCGCCCACCCAATCCGACCTCGCGCGCCACGCGGGAGGCGTCGATCACATAGAGCCTGAGCTTGAGATCGATGATCTGGCGCTGCATCGAGCGCGGCAGATGCGGCCAGACCTCGTTCGGCCCGTACGGGCTGTTGAGCAGGAATGTCGCCCCGGGCGCGGCGAGGCGGAGCACGTCGAAGCGCTCGACGAAGTTGAACTGGTGGCAGGCGACGAAGGTCGCGCGCTGGATCAGATAGGGCGCCCGGATCGGCTTCGGCCCGAAGCGCAGGTGCGAGATCGTCTGGGCGCCGGACTTGTGCGAGTCGTAGACGAAATAGGCCTGGGCGAACAGGCCGGCGTCCTCGGCGATGATCTTGGCGCTGTTCTTGTTCGCGCCCACGGTGCCGTCGGCGCCGAGCCCGTAGAACACGGCCTCGACCACGCCCGGCATGTCGAGGCGGAAATCGGCATCGACCTCGAGGCTGGTGTGGGTCACGTCGTCGAGGATGCCGACCACGAAACCGGTGCGCGGCTCGGGCCGCTTCAACTCGTCGAACACGGCTTTGGCCATCGCCGGATTGAAATCCTTCGACGAAAGCCCGTAGCGTCCGCCGATCACCGCGGGCATCGCGCGCTTGCCCGCGGCCGCGGCGCGGCTCAGCGCGGTGACCACGTCGAGATAGAGGGGCTCGGCGGCCGCGCCCGGCTCCTTGGTCTGCTCGAGCACGGCGATGGCGCGCGCCGTGGCGGGCAGCGCATCGAGGAACGCGTCCACCGCGAAGGGCCGGAACAGCCGGACCTGGAGCACGCCGACCTTCTCGCCGCGGGCGGCGAGGAAGGCCGCCGTCTCGCGCGCGGTCTCGGCGCCCGATCCCATCAGCACCACCACGCGCTCGGCGTCCGGGCTGCCTGCGTATTCGAACAGGCGGTAGCGCCGCCCGGTGAGCGCGGCGAACTTGTCCATCGCGCGCTGCACGATGGCGGGAACCTTGGCGTAGTAGGGATTCGCCGCCTCGCGCGCCTGGAAGAAGGTGTCGGGATTGTGCGCCGTGCCGCGCACCACCGGATGCTCGGGGTCGAGCGCGCGGGCGCGGTGCGCGCGCACCAGATCGTCGTCGATCATCGCCCGGATCTGCTCGTCGGCGAGCAGGGTCAGCGTGTTGATCTCGTGCGAGACGCGGAATCCGTCGAAGAAATGCAGGAACGGGATGCGCGATTCGATGGTCGCCGCCTGGGCGATCAGCGCCCCGTCATGCGCCTCCTGCACCGAGCCCGAGCACAGCATGGCGAAGCCGGCGGCGCGCACCGACATCACGTCGGAATGGTCGCCGAAGATCGACAGCGCCTGGGTGGCGATCGAGCGCGCCGCGACGTGGAAGACCGTGGGCGTCAGCTCGCCCGCGATCTTGAACATGTTGGGCAGCATCAGCAGCAGGCCCTGCGAGGCGGTGAAGGTGGTGGTCAGCGCGCCGGATTGCAGCGCGCCGTGCACGGCGCCGGCCGCGCCGCCCTCGCTCTGCATCTCCTGGACTAGGGGCACGTTGCCCCAGATGTTGCGGACCCCGGCCGCCATCCATTCGTCGGCCAGCTCGGCCATCACCGAGGAGGGGGTGATCGGGAAGATCGCGCACACCTCGTTCACGCGGTAGGCGACGTGGGCGACCGCCGTGTTGCCGTCGAGCGTCGCGGTGGGTCCGTTCATCTCCGTGTCCCTCCGGGGCGATTCACGCCGGCTCGGGGACCATCTCGATGGCGTGGCAAGGGCACGTCTCGAAACAGTCCGCGCAGCCGGTGCATTTGGCGAAGTCGATTTCGTAGCCGCGGCCGGGGCCGAGCTTGGCGATCGCCTGCTCGGGGCAGGCGGCGTAGCAATTGTCGCATTCGAAGCAGTTGCCGCAGCTCAGGCAGCGTTGCGCTTCGCGGCGCGCGGCCGGCTCGGCCAGGCCGGCCACCACCTCGTCGAAGCCGCCGGCGCGCTCCGCGCCCGAAAGCACGCGTTGCACCGCCGGCTGCGCGTCGCTGAACACCGGCAGATGCAGCATGTCGAACTTGACCACCGGGTGCCTGGCGGGGGCGGCGTAGGCTTCGCCGCGCAGCCAGGCATCGATGTGCCGCGCCGCCTTCTTGCCGTGCCCGACCGCGACGGTGACCGTGCGCTCGCTCGGCACCATGTCGCCGCCGGCGAAGATGCCCGCGTGGCCGGTCATCATGTTCGGGCCGACGATCACCGTGCCGTCGGCCTGGAATTCGATGCCCGGCACCGCGCGCAGGAAGCCGCTGTCGGTGTCCTGGCCGAGGGCCAGCACCACCGCGTCGGCCTTCAGCGTCTCGAACTTGCCGGTGGGCCTGGCGCGGCCCTTCTCGTCGAGCTCCATCATCTCGACCGTGAGCTCCGAGCCGACGATCTGCTTGATGCTGGTCAGCCACTTGATCTTGACGCCCTCCTCGATCGCCTCGTCGGCCTCGAATTCCTGCGCCGGCATGTGCGCGCGGTCGCGCCGGTAGACGATCAGCGCCTCGGCGGCGCCCAGGCGCCGAGCGGTGCGCGCCGCGTCCATCGCGGTGTTGCCGCCGCCGTAGATCACCACGCGCCGGCCCAGCCGGGGCGGCTCTCCGCCCTTCGCCTCGGCCAGCAGCGAGACCGCGTCGAGCACGCGCACCGCGTCGCGCGCCGGGATGTCGACATGCTTGCCGACATGCGCGCCGATGGCGATGAACACGGCATCGAACCGGCCCGCCTTCATCTCGCCGAGCGGGTCGGTGACCTTGCGATTCAGCACGATGCGAACGCCCATCCGTTCGATGCGCGCGATCTCGCGCATCAGGTCCTCGCGCGGCAGCCGGTAGGCGGGGATGCCGAAATGCATCATGCCGCCGGGCAGCGGGCCGGCCTCGTGGATTTCGACTTCGTGGCCCAGCCGGGTGAGATGATAGGCGGCGGACAGTCCGCTCGGGCCGGCGCCGACCACGAGGATGCGCTTTCCGCTCGGCCGCGCATCCTTGGGCAGGTTCCAGCCCTCGGCGGCGGCCTTATCGCCGAGGAACCGCTCGACCGCGTGGATGCTCACGGCCGAATCGAGTTCGGCCCGGTTGCAGGAGGTCTCGCATGGGTGATAGCAGACCCGGCCATGCGTGGCGGGCATGGGATTGTCGCGCACCAGCGATTCCCAGGCCTCGCGGTAGCGACCCGCCTGGGCCAGGGCCAGCCAGGCCTGGATATTCTCGCCCGCCGGGCATGCGTTGTTACAGGGCGGCAGCAGATCTACATAGACGGGTCGGCGGCGGCGGACGGGACCGGATCCCTTCTCGCGGGTGAGGTCGACGACCGGCGTCATGTCGCTTCGCTTGCCAGCCATGTCCGACCTTTCCGCTCCGCCGCACCGACCGCGGCGAGCTTACTAGCCCGTCCGCGCCAACCATTGATGCAGGTCAACCCGGCGAGGCCCGGCCGCGTCTAGCCTGCGGCAATATTCACGGGCGAAATCATTGACGCTGGCTTGGGCGAGGTCGCAGAGTCGATGCAAACGGGAGGGGCGCCCATGCCGGATTTCGACGCGGCGG
>JASHSH010000232.1 GCA_030040955.1 Rhodospirillales bacterium | reverse complement strand
ACCAAGCAGGACTGGAGCGAGATACTCGACGGGCTTGGCCAGCGCTACGAGGCGGCGCTCAACACCTATAAGCCCTTCGCCTGCGGCATCGTGTTGCATCCGGCGATCGACGCCGCGATTCAGCTTCGCAACGAGGACCATGTCGCCGCCGCGCAAGTGGCTCGGATCGAGCTCAAGGTCAACCCGCTGGTGCTGGAGCTGACCGGCAAGAAGACGCCACAGACAGGCCTCGAGGGCAAGTTCAGCGTCTATCACGCCGTGGCGATTGCCCTGATCGAAGGCGCCGGCGGAGAGAGACAGTTCAGCGATCGCGCGGTACGCGACCCGGCCGTGATCGAGTTGCGCGGCAAGGTGGCGCCGGTGGTCGATCCCGCGATCAGGCCGGAACAAGTCGACATGACGATCGAACTCGCCGACGGAAGCACGCGGCAAAAGCACATCGAGCATGCGATCGGCAGCCTGGAGAAGCCGATGAGCGACGGCGATCTCGAGCGCAAGTTCGCCGACCTGGCCGATGGAATCCTTCCGCCCCAGCAGGCCCGCAAGGTGATGGACCTGTGCTGGCAGGTCGAAAGCCTGCCGAGTGCCGGCGAGATCGCACGATCCGGCGCCGGGACGACGGCCTAACCGCGTGGTCGACATCGTCATTGCCGCGATTGGGTGCCCGCGGATTTGTCCCAGCCGAGCGATTGCGCGTCCTTGCCGGCCACCGAATAGAGCGCGCCCGGCGCGTTGCGCGTCTTCTGGAATGTCTCGAGCGTCTCGCCGCGCATCGCCGCGTAGATGTGCAGGTTGGACACGCCGCTCACGGCGCCGAGCTTCTCGAGCATGAAGAAGATCACCCCGTAGCGGATCATCGCGCGCCAGTCGCGCTCGCGGATCATGCGCCGCTCCTCTTCGGTGAGCCCGGCCTCCGCGAACGCGGCCTCGGGGTCCTGGAGGAAGCGAGCTCGATGCGCGGGCTCGACCATCCGATGCAGAAATCGATTGATCCGATACGCCTTCACGCTCACCGCCTGGGTGAACGGGTAGGTCCCGTGCAGGGCTTCGATGCCTTCCAGCTGTTCGCCCACATGCCGCCGGTACGCGGCGATCCCGCCCGGGTCGGAGTCCTCCGCCTCGTTCTCGTAGATCGCGGCGGCGATCCCGGTCATCGACGGCAGATAGTAGGCCTCGTGCAGCTTGCGGAGTCTGGCCGACATCGCTCCGCGCATCACCAGCCACATGATGACCTCGGAGCCTTCCAATCCGCCGAGGCGCGCGAGCTCGGCATGCGTCATCCGCGTCAGCGCCAGCGGATCGTTCTCGATCAGGTCGAGGAAGCGCATGTCCCAGGGCGTGTTGTTGAAACCGGCGCGTTCCCCGTGCACCTGGTGGGACAGGCCGCCGGTCGCCACGATCACCACGCGCAAATCCTCGGGATAGCTCTGGATGGCGCGGCGCAGCGACTGGCCCAGCTTGTAGCAGCGCAAGGCCGAAGGAATCGGGAACTGAAGGACGCCCACTTGAAGCGGCACGATGGGCACGGGCCAGTCCGGCTCGTGCGGCAGCAGCAGCGACAGCGGCGAGAAGCAGCCGTGATCGAGCGGGCGTTCCTGGAAGAACGACATGTCGAATTCGTCGGCCATGAACGCCGCGCCGATATGCTGCGCCAGCACCGCATGTCCCCGGATGGGCGGCAGCGCGCGGGCACCGCCGCCCTCGTCCGCCACCGCGTAGGAATTGCCGATACCGAGCGTGAAGGCGGAATAGTGGTCGAAGAAGAACGAGGTGACATGGTCGTTGTAGATGAAGAAGAGCGCGTCGGGCTTCTTGTCCAGCAACCAGCGCTGGACCGGCTTGTAGGCTTCGAAGATCGGCGCCCAGGCGGGATCGTCCTGCTTGTTGCGGTCGTAGGCGAAGCCGATAGTGGGAGTGTGGGAAGAGGCAACCGCCCCGACGATCCGCGCCAACTCGTCCTCCTCGCTGTTTCTGCGCCCTAGCCCCGCCGCGCCATCGTATCGAGAATCGCGCGTGCGATGCGGCCTGCGTCCCGGGGCACGGGTCCATCGAACCGGGCGCCGACGTCGAGATCGGCCACCCATTGCTGATGCGCGGCCGTCGCCGCAGGCAGAAAGCTGCGCAGACCGAGGTAGTCCATCGTATCGGCGACCTCGCGCATCTCGGCGGAGCGGCGCCTGCCATGGACGACGACGCGCTCCATCACCGAATCCGCCAGGCCCGCGAAATCGTAGCGCGCCAGCCATTCGCCGATCGAGGGGATGACGCGGTCCTCGATGCCGAGCTTCACCGCCGCCGTGACGCATTCGATGGTCACGCTCTCGAAGCCCTTGATGGCGATGCTGCGCACCATCTTGACGGTGGATGCATCGCCCGTCACGTCCGACACGGTCTCGAACTTCATGCCCAGCGAAGCCAGGATCGGCTCCGCGCAGCGGGCGGCCGGACCGCTGATGAGCAGCGGCGTCTCGTGCCGCCGCGGGCGCACCGGGGCCATCACCGCGACGTCGACCGTGCCCGCGCCGCGGGCGGCCACCAGTCGGGCCGCTTCGGCCTTGCGGAACGGTGCCGCGGAGTTGATGTCGAGAAACAGCAAATCCGGATGGACGCCAGGCACGATGCTCTCGGCCGCGGCGATCACCTGGTCGGCGGTGACGGCCGAGATCACGATGTCGGAGGCGGCCGCGGCGGCGGCGGCGGAATCGACGGCGTCCACACCGAGCGCCCGGCACTCGTCGCGCTTGGCACCGGCGCGCTGCGCATCCTCGAACAGGATGTCGTAGGCGGCGACGCTGACCGGACCGCGCGTCCGCCAGCCGGCGGTGAATTCCTGCGCCGCCTCGCCGAAGCCGATGAAGGCAATCCTTTCGTTGATCATCTTGCGTTCGTCCGGCCCGCCGCGCGCTCTAGGGTTTCGGATCTTCGAGCCGGTCTACATAGACGAGGCCGGCGGCGGCCAAGGCCGGGCGCATGCCGTAGAGGTCGAGGCCCAGCTCGCCGGCGGCCAGGCGCTTGCGCTTCTCGATCTCGCCGGCGGCGCGCTTTTGGGCGAGCTGGGCAACTTCGGTCGCGCGCGCGGCCGGCACCACGACAACGCCGTCATCGTCCGCCACCACCGCGTCGCCCGGATGCACCAGCGCGCCGGCGCACACCACGGGCACATTGACCGAGCCGAGCGTCGATTTGACCGTGCCCTTGGCCGAGATCGCGCGCGACCAGGCCGGGAAGCCCATCTCGTGCAAATCCCGCACGTCGCGCACGCCGGAATCGATCACGAGGCCGCGCACACCGCGCGCGTGCAGCGAGGTCGCCAGCAATTCGCCGAACATGCCGTCCGAATTGTCGGCGGTGACCGCGACCACCAGCAGATCGCCCGCGCGGCACTGCTCGACCGCAACATGCAGCATCCAGTTGTCACCCGGCTGGGCCAGCACCGTGACCGCCGTTCCGGCCACCCGCGCGCCGGGCCAAATGGGCCGCATATAGGGCTTCATCAGCCCCTCGCGCCCCATCGCCTCGTGCACCGTGGAGACGCCAAGTGCGGCGAGCGCGTCCACCGCGGCCGATTCCGCGCGGCGGACGTCGCGAACCACCACCGGCCTCATGCGAGCTCCCCGACCACCATCGGGAACACGCGCTGATAGGCCTCGCCATAGGTCATGCCGGCGGCCGTGCCGTAGGTCGCGCCGCGGCCGGCGTTGCGGCCTCCCTGCGCGCCGCGCTGGAGCGCGACCCTGGTGTAGTACTCCCAAAGATGCTTCTGCGCGGGCAGCGCCTCGAAGGCCTTGCGCTTGGTCTCCCAGGACTCGTCGATATTGAGAATGACGTTGGGCTTGAAGTCGCACTGCTCGGGCTGGTGCGGCTCGAAGAAGAAGACCGGCGGCGCGGCCAGGGTGGGCCCGCCCGGCTTGTGGCCGGCGGCTTGCGCGACGATCCGCGCCTGCTGGGCGAAGCGGGCGGCGTCGGGATGGTCGTAGTTGTAGGGATCGGCCGCCGCGTGGGTGAGTACGAAGGCGGGCTGCACCTCGCGGTAGATGTCGACCAGCCGGTCGAGCATGGCGCGGTTGAGTTCGAGCGGATAATCCTCGGTGTCGAAGAATTCGATCTCCGCGCCCAGAATCTCGGCCGCCGCCACCGCTTC
>JASHSH010000231.1 GCA_030040955.1 Rhodospirillales bacterium | reverse complement strand
TGCCAGGGCGCGAAGCAGCGCGGCACGTAGGGGTAATAGCCGGGCGGATTGACGCAGTAGTACCAGTTCATGCCGGGAGCGGCGACGACGCCCGGCGGCAGATACCAGTCGGGATAGGGGTAGACCGGCCGCGGATAGAAGTACCAGATGCCGCCGACCACCCACCACCAGCCAACCATGCCGTCGTGGAAGCCATGACGCCAGGCGCCGCCGCGCCACATGGCGAAATCCGGGCCGCGGAAATCGTGCATGTCGCGCCGCCCGTGCCAGGGATCGTCGGCATGCGCCGCGCCGCCGAGCGCCGGCGTCAGCAGCGAGGCAAGGATCAGACCGACGGCAATCTTGCGCATGGACGTGTCTCCCTAGGGCAGCGAATCCAACCCAGCCCCGACCCCGCGCATGATCGAACACGCAACGCGCTTGCGGGTCAACTCGCGCGCCGCGAGGCCCCCCGCCATTGCCCCTTGGGCGGTCTTTTGCCATGATCCGCCCCCGACGCCCGCTCGCTGGGCGTCCCGAGGAGATGTGCGCGCATGGGTGGTTTCAACAGCATATGGCATTGGCTCATCGTCATCGCCGTCGTCGTCATTCTGTTCGGCGGACGCGGTCGCCTGTCCGGCATCATGGGCGATTTCGCCAAGGGCGTTAAGGCGTTCCGCAGCGGGATGAAGGAGGAGCCGTCGCCGGCCGAAGGTCCGCATCCCGACGCGCCCAAGATCGCGGCCTCCGAGGCCGCCAAGCCGGCCCCCCAGGCGGAGCGCGACGAGGCGGCCAAACACTGAGCCGGCTGCGGCGCGGCGTGCGGGCGGCGGATGTTCGATATCGCCTGGTCTGAGCTGATCCTGATCGCCGTGGTGGCCCTGGTGGTCATCGGGCCGAAGGACCTGCCCAGGGTGTTGCGCAACGCGGGCCGCTGGTCGCGCCGCCTGCGCACCATGGCCGGCGAGTTCCAGCGCCACATCGACGACATGATCCGCGAATCCGAGCTCGAGGACTTGCGCAAGCAGGCGGAGAAGGCGGCCGCGGAAAACAATCTCATGCGCCCGATCGAGCAGGCGGCCGAGGGCACGGGAACGGCGGCGCCGCCGCGCGTGAGCGAAGCCGACGCCGCCGCAGATCTGCCGAGGCTGGCCGCCGATGGCGCGCCCGCCGCCGCATCTCCCACGCCGCCGCCCGCCTCCGCGCCCGCCCCCTCCGCCCCGGCGGCCGCTCCCGATCCGAACCCGCCGCGCGAACCCGCCCAGTGAGCGACAATCCCGACGATCACAAGATGCCGCTGATCGAGCATCTGATCGAGCTGCGCAAGCGTCTGCTCATTTCGTTCATCGGCTTCATCATCGCCTTCCTGGCGGCCTGGCATTTCGCCGGCGACATCTACGATTTCCTCGCCCGGCCGTTGCAGCACGCGATGGAGGCGCGCGGCCAGCCCGGCCGCATGATCTACACCGCGCTGACCGAGAAGTTCTTCACCAACCTGAAGGTGGCCGGATTCGCCGCCGCCTTCGTCTGCTTCCCCGTCTGGGCGGGCCAACTCTGGGCCTTCGTCGCGCCCGGCCTCTACAAGCGAGAGCGGCGCGCCTTCCTGCCCTTCCTGATCGCCACGCCGATCCTGTTCGTCATGGGCGCGGCGCTGGTCTATTACGTGGTGCTGCCCTTCGCCTGGAAATTCTTCCTCTCGTTCCAGGCCTCGCCCGGCGAGACCGGCGGCTTGGAGATCGACCTACTGCCCAAGGTCGGCGAGTATCTGACGCTGATCATGCGGCTGATCTTCGCCTTCGGCATCGCCTTCGAGATGCCGGTGGTGTTCACCCTGCTCGCCCGCGTCGGCATCCTCTCGGCCGCCGCGCTCGCCGAGAAACGGCGCTACGCCATCGTCGGCATCTTCATCGCCGCGGCGATTCTCACGCCGCCCGACGTGATCAGCCAGCTGAGCCTGGCGATTCCGATGCTGCTGTTGTTCGAGATTTCGGTGCTGAGCTGCCGCTGGGTCGAGCGCAGCCAGGCCCGCGCGGCCAAGGAGGAAGAAGAGGCGGAGAAGAAGGCGGCCGAGGCGAAACCGGCGGAGTCGAAGGCCGAAGACTCGAAGCCCGACGATCCGGGCGGCGCGACCTAGGGGGCGCGAGGGCCGATGCACGACATCAAATTCATCCGCGAGCATCCCGAGGAGTTCGACGCCGGCATGAAGCGGCGCGGGCTGCCGCCGCAGGCCGCCGAAATTCTCGCGCTCGACAAGGCCGGGCGCGGCGCGCAGACCAGGCTCCAGGAGATGCAGGCCAAGCGCAACGAACTTTCGCGCGAGATCGGCAAGATCAAGGGCCAGGGCGGCGATGCCTCGGCGCTGATCGCCGAGGTCGCCCGGATCAAGGCCGCGATGGACTCGGCCGACACGGCGGGCGATGGGGAAAGCGATTCGGTGCGCGCGCGGCTCGCGGCGCTGCCCAACCTGCTCGTGCCGGAAGTGCCGCCGGGTACGGACTCGGCAGCCAATGTCGAGCAACGGCGCTGGGGAACCGTGCGCGCTTTCGACTTCGACCCGCTGACGCATGACGCGCTCGGCGAGCGGCTGGGGCTGATGGATTTCGGCGCGGCGGCCAAGATTTCCGGCGCGCGATTCGTGGTGCTGAAGGGCGCGCTCGCGCATCTGGAGCGCGCCATCGCCGGCTTCATGCTCGATTTGCACACGCGCGAGTTCGACTATACCGAGGTGAGCCCGCCGGTGCTGGTGCGCGAGGGCGCGTTGTTCGGCACCGGTCAGCTGCCCAAGTTCGGCGAGGACCTGTTCCGCACCACGCTCGACCACTGGCTGATCCCCACCGCCGAGGTGCCGCTCACCAACCTGGTCGCGGGCGAGATATTGGCGGAGGACGCGCTGCCCTTGCGCCTGACCGCGCACACGCCGTGCTTCCGCTCGGAGGCGGGCGCGGCCGGCAAGGATACGCGCGGCATGATCCGCCAGCATCAGTTCAACAAGGTCGAGCTGGTCAGCGTCGCGCATCCCGATTCCTCCAACGCGGAGCATGAGCGGATGACCTCCTGCGCCGAGGAGGTGCTGAAGCGCCTCGGCCTGCCCTACCGCGTGGTGCTGCTCTGCGCGGGCGACACCGGCTTCGCCTCGCGCAAGACCTACGATGTCGAGGTCTGGCTGCCCGGCCAGGGCGCGTATCGCGAGATTTCCTCCTGCTCGAATTGCGGCGACTTCCAGGCGCGGCGGATGAATGCCCGCTTCCGGCCGAAGGAAGGCAAGGGCACGCGTTTCGTCCACACGTTGAACGGCTCGGGCCTGGCGGTCGGGCGGACGCTGATCGCGGTGCTGGAGAACTATCAGCGCGCCGACGGCTCGATCGAGATTCCCGAGCCGCTGCGCCACCGCATGAACGGTCTCGCCGTGATCGCGCCCCATGGCTGAGCCGATCCGCGACCTGGCCAAGGCGCGCATCCTGGTCGCCAACGACGACGGGATCGGCGCCCCCGGCATCCGCCTGCTGGCCAAGGTGGCGCGCTCGCTCTCGCGCGACGTGTGGGTGGTGGCGCCCGAGAGCGAGCAGAGCGCGGTGGCGCATTCGCTCACCCTGCGCCGGCCGCTGCGCATCCGCCGCCTCGCCGCGCGCCGCTACGCCATCGACGGCACGCCGACCGATTGCGTCCTGCTCGCCATCCAGCAGGTGATGAAAGCCCACCCGCCGAACCT
>JASHSH010000230.1 GCA_030040955.1 Rhodospirillales bacterium | reverse complement strand
CTGACGCGCGCCAAGAAGCGCGCCTTCGTCTCCCATGCGGCCAATCGCCGCGTCTATAACCAGTGGCAGCACAGCCTGCCTTCGCGTTTCGTCGAGGAGCTGCCCGAGGAAGCGGTCGAGCGCACCGCGGCGCAAGGCCTGTTCGGCGGCACGCCGGATGCCGCCACCGCCTGGGCCGAGCGCGGCGGCTTCGGTGGGAGACCCTGGACGGATGCCAGGGCCGGATCGACGCCGCGCACGAGTTATCAGCCGCCGCCCGTGCGCTATCAGGATACGCCCGCGGTCACCAGCAAGAGCGCGAGTGCTTCGACCAGCGCCGCGGGCTTCGCCGTCGGCGCGCGCGTGTTCCACCAGAAATTCGGCAATGGCCGCGTGGTCGCGGTCGAGGGCAACAAGCTCGAGATCGACTTCGACAAGGCTGGCGCCAAGAAGATCATCGACAGTTTCGTGGCGATGGCGTGAGCGGGCCGTTCCCGGCAGGCCGTTCCAGGGAATGCGTCATGGCCGGGCTTGACCCGGCCATCCACGCCTTGGGGCCGCAGCAATGTCGTGAATGCCCCCTTTTCATTCTTGATGGCCGGGCATGACCATAGGGGAAACGGCCCGGCCGGAGGTCTGGCGCATCGCGCTCGAAGTCACCGGCGCGGCGCTCGACGCGGCGACCGAGGCGCTGGACGAATTCGCCGGCGCGATTTCGGTGTTCCTCGCCGATCCGAAATCCGAGCCCGGCCCGGACGCGATCTGGTCGCTGGTCGCGCATGCGAAGCTTCCGCCCGACCGCGCGGCGCTGGAAGCGCGCTTCGCATTGATCGCCGCCGCCTGGGACATCGCGCCGCCGGCCCTCATCATCGAACGGCTGGCCGATGAGGACTGGGTCGCGCGCAATCTGCGCTCGTTCCCGCCGATCGACGCCGGTCGGTTCCGCGTCTTGGGTTCGCATATACGCGAAGGCGCGCGCGCCGGGCGCATCGCGCTGGTGGTCGACGCGGGCGCGGCGTTCGGCTCGGGCGAGCACGCGACCACGCACGGCTGCCTGCTCGCTTTGGACGGGCTGCTGCGCCGACGCCGCTTCCGCAACGTTCTCGATCTGGGCTGCGGCACGGCCATTCTCGGAATCGCCGCGGCCAAGGCGGGATGTGCGCGCGTGCTCGCCGCCGATATCGACGCGGACGCGGTGCGCATCGCCGCGTTCAACGCGCGCCGGAACGGGGCCGCGGCGCGGCTGCGCGCAATCCGGGCCGACGGCTATCGCCGCCTTGCGATCCGCCGCCGCGCGCCATTCGATCTGGTGCTGGCCAATATCCTGGCCGGGCCATTGGCGAGGCTCGCGCCGGGCCTCGCGCGCGCGCTCGCGCCGGGCGGGATCGCCGTGCTCGCCGGATTGCTCGATCGGCAGGAGCGTTGGCTGCTCGCCGCGCATCGCGCGCAAAGGCTGCGGCTCGCCGGCCGCATCCGCCTCGACGGCTGGACGGTGCTGGTGCTGGCCAAAGCCTGACCGCCACCCGGCGGCTTGCCGGGCGGGGGTTGGGCTTCTCGAATTGTCGACGATGAACGCGCGGAAGCAACGGCCCGCGCCGCCGGTCCCGCGCACCCGCCCGCCCCGTTCGGGGTCGGGCGAGCAAGCGGGAGTGGGTCCCGGTCAGGCCGGGCTGCGCCGCGCGTAGGTGCGGGCGAGCGTGCGCCGCGACAGTGCCTCCGCGAACAGCCGGTCGAAATTCTCGGCCAGCAGGTGCGGTACATCGGCGCGGTCGATGCCGATGTCGGCGAAGTCGCGATGGTTCATCGACGCGAACTCGTCGGCGAGCCGGCGGTTCTGCCGCGCGGCGCTCCAATAGGCGATGAGACGGTCGAACATGTCTGCACTCCTTCTTGCTGCCGGGGGCTTGCCGGGGCCCGGATCGCTCCGGGCACGACAATCCCCCGCCACGGCCGATAACATAGTGTGCACTGCGGTAGCAAACGTTTGCATTTTTTGCATTGCAGCGTCCCGGAGGGCCGGGCTTGATGGAAATTATGCTAGGAAAAATAGGTTTGTAGCGCAATCGTACGCGTGCGGCGACATATTGCTGCGTTGCAGCGATCCGGCGCGACACGGGCTTGCGAGGGCCCTGCGCGGCGCATAGGTTGCGGACGCGACCGAGGGAGGCTTGGGTGGCGGCGAAGAAGGCTGGAAGGGCGGCGCCGAATATGGGCGCGGAGCGGCTCGGGCTGCTGCGCTCGGAGCTCGCCCGGCGCGGGCTCCAGGGTTTCGTGGTGCCGCGCAGCGACGAGCATCAGGGCGAATATGTGCCGCCCTCGGCGCAGCGGCTGGCCTGGCTCACCGGCTTCACCGGCTCAGCGGGCGTGGCGATCGCGCTCGCCGATCGCGCCGCTCTGTTCGTCGACGGGCGCTACACGCTGCAAGCCGCGGCCGAAGTGGACGGGCGCGCATTCGAGCTGCTGCATCTGGTGGACCGGCCGCCGCACGCCTGGCTGGCCGCGACGCTCGCCAAGGGCGCGCGGCTCGGCTTCGATCCCTGGCTGCACACGCCCGATGGGGTCGAGCGGCTGCGCGCCGCCTGCGCCTCCGCCGAGGCCGAGCTGGTCGCCTGCCCCGACAATCCGCTCGACGCGGTGTGGACCGACAGGCCCGCGCCGCCGACCGCGCCGATCCATCCCCATGCGCTATCGCATGCCGGGCGCCGCGCCGCGGACAAGCGCGCCGACATCGCCCAGGCGCTGGAGGCCGAGCGCGTCGATGCCTGTGTGCTCAGCGCGCCCGATTCGATCGCCTGGCTGCTGAATGTGCGCGGCGGCGACGTGCCCTATGCGCCGCTGCCGCTCGGTTTCGCCATTCTGCGCGCGGATTCGACGGTGGATCTGTTCGTCGATCCGAAGAAGCGCACGCCGGGGCTCGAGCGCCATCTCGGCAACGCGGTGGCACTGGACGCGCCATCCGCGTTCGGGCCCGCGCTCGATCGACTCGCCGGGAAGCGCGTGCGTATCGATCCGGCTTCCGCGCCGGAATGGGTGCTGGACCGGCTGACGGCGGCGGGGGCGCGCGTGGTGCGCGGGTCCGATCCGTGTCAGCTACCCAAGGCCTGCAAGAACGCCGCCGAGATGGACGGCGCGCGGGCCGCGCATCGCCGCGACGGGGCCGCGCTGGCGCGGTTCTTCGCTTGGCTGGCGGACGAGGCGCCGAAGGGCGCGCTCACCGAGATATCCGCCGCCGACCGGCTCGAAGCCTTCCGCGCCGAGGGCGCGCTGTTCCAGGGGCTGAGCTTCCCGACCATCGCGGGCTCGGGTCCGCACGGCGCCATCGTGCATTACCGGGCGAGCCCGCGCACGGACAGGGGCATCGGCCGCGGCGAGCTGCTGCTGATCGATTCGGGCGCGCAATATCTCGACGGCACCACCGACGTGACCCGAACCGTCGCGGTGGGCAAGCCGAGCAACGAGCAGAAGCGCAACTTCACGCTCGTGCTCCAGGGCCATATCGCGCTGGCGACCGCGCGCTTTCCGCGCGGCACCACCGGCAGCCAGCTCGACGTGCTGGCGCGGCGCGCGCTGTGGGCCGAGGGGCTCGACTACGATCACGGCACCGGGCACGGGGTGGGCAGCTATCTCTCGGTGCATGAGGGGCCGCAGCGCATCTCGAAGCTGCCGAACACGCAAGCCTTGCTGCCGGGGATGATCGTTTCCGACGAGCCGGGCTATTACAAGGCGGGCGCCTACGGCATCCGGATCGAAAATCTGGTGGCGGTGCGCAAGACCGACGGGACCGCCGGGCCGCTGGGCTTCGAGGTGCTGACGCTGGCGCCGATCGACCTCGCCCTGGTCGAGCGCAAGATGCTGAGCGCGGCCGAGGCGGACTGGCTCAACGCCTATCACGCGCGCGTGCGCAAGGAGATCGGCCCCCTCGTCGATGCGCCCACGCGCAAATGGCTGGCCGGCGCGACCAGGGGGGTTTAGGGCGGCTCAGCCGGACTTGTCTTCGGCGGCTTTTGCCAAACCCGAATCTTCCTTCGCACGAGTCCACGAAGGATTTGA
>JASHSH010000229.1 GCA_030040955.1 Rhodospirillales bacterium | reverse complement strand
AAGACGGAGATCAGCCGCGAACTCAGACTCTCGAACATCCGGCCGAGCGGTTCCCGCAAGCAAATCGCCCCAAGCCCAAACGGTCGCGGGCCGGTGCGCGAACCTCGCGGACCGGCCGGCCTCCGCGAAGGCCAGGGTTCTCAGATCACTGAGAAGGCGGGGTTTTACGCTCCCCGGGAGGGCGAGTCAAGCGAGGGGGCCAGGTCCCCGCCCTCGCGACAACTACGAAAAACTATGCAGGCGAAATCACTACGGACAGATGCTTACGAATTCGATTAACTATTTGAGTCTATTGACAGAATCCATACAGCGCATTACATTTGTCCGATCATCCCGCTTGGCTTGTCCAGGCGGACCCCACGGGTTCCGGCTCGTGGGGTTTTTGCTTTTTTGGAGACCAATCATGCCCTCGGAACGAGTGGTATGTTTCGTCGACGGATTCAACCTTTATCACTCCATCGATGATCTTTCACGACCCCATCTCAAATGGGTCGATTTGTGGTCACTTTCCGAGGTGTTCATTCGCCCGAAAACACAACAACTGGTTCGGGTCTACTACTTCACCGCATATGCCCTCTGGATGCCCGACAAGGTGAGACGACATCGCGCGTATATCGCCGCGTTGCGGGCTCGCGGCGTCATTCCGATCCTGGCCAAGTTCAAGAATAAGGATCGAAAATGCCCCAAATGTTCGCACCGATGGATTGGGCACGAGGAGAAGGAAACAGACGTGAACTTGGCGTTGGCCATGCTGAATGGCGCCTATCGGAACGAGTACGATCACGCCTTCCTGATCACGCGGGACTCGGACATCACGCCGGCGCTTCGTCTTGTCCGCGAGACATTCCCGCGGAAGGGAATTACAGCTATTGCCCCGCCACGCCGCGGACACAGCAACGAACTCTTGGCTATCGTACCGCCCCTCGAAAAGGCGAAGATTCAAGAAGTGCATTTGGAGCGCTGCCTGTTGCCGGCCGTCCTTCAGGATGCGGGAGGCAACATCGTCGCGCGGCGTCCTGCGGAATACGACCCGCCGGTATGATCGTCCGCTCCAGCGCCGGTCGCGACGTGTCGAGACCAGCAAGCAGGCCCGAGTGTTGATCTTTGGCCCCTACTTCAGCCGCGCGATGACGGAGGCCAGCGCCTGCGCGATCTTGGGATCGATGATGGTCGCCGCCGCCTGGTCGGCGTCCGCCCCTTTGGCGTCGCCCAGCTTGCGCTTGGCGAGTCCGCGCGCGTACAGCACCGCCGCCTGCCTTGGATCGAGCTTGAGCGAGGCGTCGTAATCGGCGACCGCCGCCTTCCAGTTGCCGAGCAGCAGATAGGTGAAGGCCCGCGTGGCCAGCGCATCGGGATTGCGCGGCTGGAGGCGGACCGCGTCGTCGCAATCGGGCAGCGCCTGGTCGAGCGAGCCGGCGAGCCCGCGGCTGAAGCAGCGGCCGACCAGGGCGGTGGCGTCGCTCGGATCGAGCTCGAGCGCTTGGTCGAAATCGGCGAGCGCGAGCTGGGGCTGGCCCATCGTCCGTTCCACCAACGCCCGGTTGGTGTAGGCCGCGGCCAACTTGGGCGCGACCTTCACCGCCTGATTGTCGTCCGCCAGCGCGAGATCGTACTTGCCCTGCATCACATGCGTCCGCGCCCGCTCTATATAGCCCACCGGCACCTTGGGATTGAGCGCGACCGCCTGGTCGTAATCGGCGATCGCCTGGTCGAGGCGACCCTGCGCGCGATAGACCGAGCCGCGGTAGAGATAGGCGGCGTCGCCCTTCGGGTTCAGCCGGATCGCCTCGCCGAAATCGGCCAGCGCCGGCTCGGCCTGGCCCAGCGTGGCCTCGACATTGCCACGCATGACATAGGCGCCGGCCGCGTTCGGGTCGAGCTTGATGGTCTGGTCGAAATCGGCCTTCGCCTTGTCGTACGCGCCCTTCGCCAGGAAAGCGCTGCCGCGGGTGAAATAGAGGCTCGGCAGTTCGGTGGGAAGTTGGCCGGAGCGGATCAGCTCCGAGCAGGCGGCGATGGCGGCATCGACGTCGGTGCCCTGGCAGCGTGCCCGCAGATCGGCGGGGGTTTGCGCTCCCGCCGGCGCGGCCAGGGCGGCGCAAGCGAGCAAAGCGAATAGCAGAAATCGAAGCCGCATCGAACCTTCCCACCGACCGGACCGAGCCACACTACGCCGCGCCGTTCCGTCGCGCACGTCCCCGATTGGTAACAAATTCTTTCCCGCGCCCGTTCAGCCGTTCCGGGTCTCGGCGAAGCGCAAGGGCAGGCCGATGGGATCGTCGAGCAGCGTGCCTTCGCGCATCACGGCATGGCCGCGCAAGATGGTGGCGATCGGCCAGCCGGTCACGGTCATGCCGTCGAACGGCGTCCAGCCGCAGCGGCTGGCGATCCATTGGTTGGCGATGCGCCGGCGCGCCTTGCGGTCGACGATGGTGACATTGCCGTCGGCGCCCTCGGCCAGACGGCCGGCGCCCTCGATGCCGTAGACGCGCGCGGGCCCGGCGCTGGTCAGCTCGACCATGCGTTCCAACGTCAGCCGCCCGGCGGCGACATGGTCGAGCAGGATCGGCACCAGGGTCTGCACGCCGGGCATGCCGGAGGGCGAATCGGGATAGGGCTGGCGCTTCTCCTCGAGCGTATGCGGCGCATGGTCCGAGCCCACGACGTCGACGATGCCCTCGCGCACCGCCCGCCACAGAGCCGCGCGGTGGGTCTCGTCGCGGATCGGCGGATTCATCTGGGCGAGCGTGCCGAGCCTGGCGTAGCAATCGGGCGCGGCCAGCGTCAGGTGCTGCGGCGTGACCTCGACGGTGGCGATGTCCCGCGCCCGGGCGAGCATCGCCATCTCCTCCGCCGTGGTCACGTGCAGCACATGCACCCGCCGCCCGGCCGCCCGGGCGAGGCGCAGCAGGCGTTCGGTCGCGCGGCGCGCGGTCTCGGCGTCGCGCCAGACCGGATGGTTGGCGACGTCGCCCTTGGCCAGCGGCCGGCGTTCGCGCAGACGGGCCTCGTCTTCGGCATGGACGGCCACGCGCCGGCTGCCCGAGGCAAGCACGCGCGCCACCGCCTCGTCCTCGGCGACCAGCAGCGTGCCGGTCGAGCTGCCCATGAACATCTTCACGCCCGCGCAGCCGGGCAGACACTCGAGCGCGGCGAGCTCGGCCGCGTTTTCCGGCGTCGCGCCGACGAAGAAGGCGTGATCGACCCAGGCGCGGCCCTTGGCGCGGGCGAGCTTGTCGGCGAGCAGCGCCGCGGTGGTGGTCGGCGGGCGCGTGTTCGGCATCTCGCACACCGCGCAGACGCCGCCCAGCGCGGCGGCCGCCGTGCCGGTGCCCAGATCCTCCTTCTGCTCGAGCCCCGGCTCGCGGAAATGGACCTGGGTGTCGATCGCGCCGGGCAGCAGGGTCAGACCCGCGCAATCGATGGTCTGGGCCGCGGCTCCGGCGTGGAAATGCCCCAGCGCCGCGATGCGCCCTTCGGCGATGCCGATATCGACCGCGTGCAGCCCCTCCTCGGTCATCGCCTCGCCGCCGCGCAGCAGGAGATCGAAACGCTGCTTCACCGGCGGGCCTCGGCCACCGTGCGGTAGAGAAGCTGATAGGCGTCGACGATCCTGGTCTTGGTGAAGGTGGACTCGAAGCTGCGCTTGCCGCCCTCGACCAGGCGCGCGCGCAATCCCTCGTCGGCGGTGAGCCGGCGGATCGCCATGGCGAGTGCCTGCGGATCGTCGATGGCGACCAGGAGCCCGTTGCGCCCGTCCTCGACATAGGCGGCGGGACCGGCGGCCGCGGCGGCGATCAGCGGCTTGCCGGTCTGCCAG
>JASHSH010000228.1 GCA_030040955.1 Rhodospirillales bacterium | reverse complement strand
GACGGGCGAGTCCGCGGCGGGTCGGATGGTGGTGACCGGTGCGCTTTGCATCGGGTTGGCGCCTTGCCCCCTTGGCGGCCGGGTCCGATTCGATAGCCGCTGATCGTACCGAAAAGGTTCCGCCTGCTCAACGCAAATTCCGCCGAGAATTCAAAGGTGTGACGGCCGTCACAGTCTGCCTTGCCACGGCTGTGATCGCAGCGGTCTGGGGCGCACCGGCGCTGCCGCTTCGATTGGCGGGGTCGGGCGCGCGTGGCATGCTCGGGCGCGATTTCGTTGGGGGGGACCGGCTTGCCGCCCGTCGGCCTGCGATGAAGAAGCCCGCCGCGACCCGAGGTCCGGCCCCCGCCGCGCGGGCGCGGGCGGAGCCCCCGCGGCCCAAGCTCGCCGCCGCCGCATCGCCGGTCGGGGTGAACCTGCGCGAACGTATCGGCGAGGCCACAAACCGCGCGGCCCAGCTTCTTCGGGCGGGGCGGCCGTCCGATGCGGTCGCCGCCTACGACGAGGTCCTCGCGCTGGCGCCCGACAATGTCGACGCCACGATCAATCGCGGCGTCGCCCTGCGCCGGTCGCGTCGCCCCAACGAGGCGATGGCCGCCTATCTGCGCGCGCTCCACCTGTCCGCCGACAACCCGGCGGCCTGGATCAATGCCGCCAATTTGCTGATCGAGTCCGGCCGGACGGCGGAGGCGCGCGTCGCGCTCGAATCCGCGCTCGGCCTGCGTCCCCAGGCGGCCGAGGTGTGGCAGGCGCTGGCGACGCTGCTGCTCAAGGGCGAACATTCGCGCGCGGCGGAGGCCTGTCTGGGACGGGCCGCGCGGATCGTGCCCCAGGACCCGTCGCCGCTCGTGCGGCTGGGCAGCCTGCTCAGCCAGCGCGGCGAGTTCGAGGCGGCGCTGGCCAGGTTCGAGGCGGCCCGCAGGCTGGGACCGCTCGCGCCCGGCGCCCATAGCGGATACGGCCAGACGCTGATCGGGATGGGGAGGCTGGACGAAGCCGAACGGCATCTGCGCCGCGCGCTCGAGCTCGACGCGGACCAATTGGACGCGCATCTCGGGCTCGCGCGGCTGCTTCTGCTGAAAGGCGAACTCGGCCCCGGCTGGGTCGAATACGAGTGGCGGCGGCGCAAGCCCGAATCGAAAATCCCGAAACTGCGCGGACGGGAATGGAGCGGCGAACCGTTGGCCGGCAAGACGCTGCTGGTCCATTCCGAGCAGGGTTTCGGCGACGTGATCCAGTTCGCCCGCTATATTCCGCTCCTTGCCGCCCGCGGCGCGCGGGTGATCTTCGCCGTGCCCGGACCGCTCGCGCGTCTGCTCAAAGGCATTGAGGGCGCGGCCGAGGTCACGGTGTCGCTGCGCGGCGTGCGGGGCTACGACTGCCACATCCCGCTGCTGAGCGTGCCGCGCGTGCTCGGAATTTCGCTCGACTCGATTCCGGCGCCGAATTCCTATCTGACCGCGCCGCCGTCCACGATCCCGCTCGCCGTGCCGCTGGGCACGCGGCTCAAGGTCGGCATGGTGTGGGCCGGCAGTCCCAGGCACAGCAACGACCGCAACCGCTCCGTGGGCCTCGACTCGATGCTGCCGATCGCCGCGGTGCCCGGCGTCGCGCTCTACGGATTGCAGACCGGCGCGCGGGTGGGCGACGTTGCGCGGCAGGCGCATCCCGCGCTGATCGACGATCTCTCGCGCCATCTGCGCGACTTCGCCGACACCGCTTCGGTGATCGCGCGGCTCGATCTGGTGGTCTGCGCCAACACGGCGGTGGCGCACCTGGCCGCGGCGCTCGGCAAGCCGGTCTGGGTGCTGATGCCGTTCGCGCCGGACTGGCGCTGGCTGCTCGGGCGCGAGGACACGCCCTGGTATCCGACCATGCGGCTGTTCCGCCAGCGCGAGCCGGGCCGTTGGGACGATCAGATCGACCGGATCGTCGCCGAGCTGCGCAGCCTCGCGGCGGCGCGCCCCGGGCTGGGCGCGGAGTCGGCGGGCGCGGCGCCCGCGCTGGCGGCTCAGGCACTGGCACGCTTCCAGGAGGGAAGCCGGCTGCAGTCGGAGGGCAAGGTCGCGCAGGCTCTCGCCGTCTACGCCGAATCTGCCGCGCTCGATCGGCGCTCGCCAGATCTCTACAACAATTTGGGCGTGGCGCTGCGCGGACTGGGCCGGCTGGCCGCGGCCGAGGCCTCGTATCGCCGCGCGCTCGCGCTCGGCCCGCCCTCGGCCGGCGCCGTCTCCAACCTGGGCAATCTCCTGCGCGACGAAGGACGCCTGGCGGAGGCGGCGGAAGCGCATCGCCAGGCGCTCGCTTTGCGCCCCGACGATCCGAAGCTGATCTACAATTCCGGCCTGGTGCCGCGCGACGACCACCGGCCCGAACAGGCGGCGGCGATCTTCGAGCGCGTGCTCGCTCTCGCGCCGGACGATGCCGAATGCCGCTGGGATCTCGCGCTCGCGCGGTTGCAGCAAGGCGATTACGCGCGCGGCCTGCCGGAATACGAGGCGCGCTGGGGGCTGACGCGCAGCCCGCCGCGCAAGATCGCGCTGCCGCGCTGGACCGGCGAGCCGCTCGCCGGCCGCAGCCTGTTCCTGCACGACGAGCAGGGCTTCGGCGATTTGCTGATGTTCGCGCGCTTCCTGCCCGAGGCGAAGCGGCGCGGCGCGGGCCGCATCGTGCTCGAATGCCAACCCGAGCTGGTGCGCCTGATGGCGCTGGCGCCTGGAGTCGATGCGGTGATACGGCGCGGCGCGCCGACGCCGGCCTGCGACGTCTACGCCCCGCTGCTGAGCCTTGCCGGCATGTTCGGCGTGACGCTGGATACGCTTCCGCGCCGCGTGCCCTATCTGCGCGCGCCGGAACCCGAGCTGCCGCTGCCCGTCGAGCCGCGTCTGAAGCTGGGCCTGGTGTGGGCCGGCAAGACCACGCCGCGCGACCGCTCCATCCCGCTCGGCGAGCTGCTGCCGCTGTTCGACGATCCGCGCTACGCGATCTGGAGTCTCCAGGTCGGGCCGCGCGCCGCCGAGCTGAAGTCTACCGGCGCCGACATGTTTGTCGCCGATCTCGGGCCGAGGCTGATCGATTTCGCCGAGACCGCGGCGACTCTTCGCGCCCTCGATCTGCTGGTGACCGTGGATACCGCCGCCGCCCATCTCGCCGGCGCGCTCGGCGTGCCGGTGTTCACGCTGCTGCGTTACAACTCCGACTGGCGCTGGGGCGACGAGGGATCGGAGAGCGCCTGGTATCCGACGATGCGCCTGTTCCGCCAGACGCGGCCCGACCGCTGGGACGAACCGCTCGCGGAGCTGGCGCGCGCGCTCGACGAATTCGCGGGCAAGCGGAAACGCCCGCCGCGCGCCTGAATTCACCCGCGCGGCCGGGAACGCGCGTCGAGCAGATAGGCGATCGACTCAGAGGGACATGCGAATTGGGCGGCCACGCGCAAGACAATCCTTTCAATGCCCGTTCCGCCTTGGCCGATGGGCTGCGATTGTCGGCCCTTGGGCGGTATGAGGAAGCCGTGCGCTGCTTCGAGCGGGCGATCGAGATCGACCCGTCTTCCTTTGACGCACATTGCGGCCTTGGGGCGGCATATTGGTCGCAGGGCGAGGACGTGCTGGCGGGCGCAATGTGGTTGCGCGCGACGCAGCTAAATCCCGACGAGGCCGCGGCGCACAGCAATCTCGCGGTAGTCCTGCAAAAGCTCGGGCGGCCGGTCGAAGCCGAAGTAGCCTGCCGGCGCGCGCTTCGGATTGCGCCCAATCTGGCGAGCGCGCATGGCAATCTTGGTATGGCACTGCGAGATCAGGGACGCGCGCGCGAGGCGGAGCTGGCTTGCCTGCGAGCGATTTCTCTGGACCCGACGGTGCCCGAGTATCTCCGCCATCTGGGAACCGCGCTCGACGATCAGGGCCGCCTCGCGGAATCGATTGTGGCGTACCGCAAAGCGTTGGTCCTGCGACCCGACTATCCGCAAGCGCATCACGATATGGCTTTGGCGCTGCTCAAGGATGGTCGGTTCGCGGAGGGCTGGTCCGAGTACGAATGGCGCTGGTGGCACAATGTGCCGCGGCGAACGATCTCGAACGGCAGTGTCGCCTGGAGCGGCGAAGATCTGGACGGGAAGAGCATCTTGTTGCGCACGGAACAAGGGCTGGGCGACGCCATTCAGTTCGTGCGCTACGCACGCCTTCTGGCGGGTCGCGGCGCTCGCGTGGTGGTCGAGGCTCCCGACCCGCTGCGCCGCGTGTTCGCGACCGTCCCCGGCGTACAGGATGTGGTCGCGGACGGACGAGGGGCGAGCGTCTCTTTGCCTCCTACCGACTTTCACCTGGCCGCGATGAGCGCGCCGCGTCTCTTCAATACCGCGCTCGCCAGCATCCCCGCCGAGGTTCCCTACATTTTCCCGAATCGCGACCAGGCAACAGAGCGAGCAAAGCTGTTAGGCGCCTTGCCGGGCCTCAAAATCGGTCTGGCGTGGGCGGGCAAACCGGTGAGCCAGCCGTCCAGCAAGTCGGTCTTCGCGCATCGGCGCAATATTGCGCTGGCGACCCTCGCGCCGATTCTGTCGATGCCGGACGTGTCTTCGGTCAGCTTGCAGGTCGGGGTAGCCGGCGAAGAGGTCGCGGAACTGCCGCAGGCGCTGCGCCCCATCGTTCCGATTCCGGCGATCGCCGACTTCGCGGACACCGCGGCCGTGATCGCCAATCTGGACCTTGTCATCAGCATCGATACGTCGGTCGCACACCTTGCCGGCGCGATGGCAAAGCCGGTGTGGATTCTCGTAGGTTTCGAGTCGAGCTGGCGCTGGATGCTAAACCGAGATGACTCGCCATGGTATCCGACGGCTCGCCTCTTCCGTCAGCATGCTCCCGGAGACTGGTCGGGAGTCGTGGAGCGCGTGCTCGCGGCGCTGGCGGAAGTTGCGACGCCACCGCGCCTTCGCTAGACGCGCCGCGCGGCTAGGTTTATCCGCGCGGCCGGGAGCGCGCGTCGAGCAGATAGGCGATCGACTGGAAGCTGCGGCCGCCGTGCCGGGCCAGGCCGATCTCGCAGCTCCGGCTCGACGAAATGCCGATGCCCTCGGCCGCGGCCTCGTCGCAT
>JASHSH010000227.1 GCA_030040955.1 Rhodospirillales bacterium | reverse complement strand
GGCGGATCTGCCCGGCCAGAATGCGCTCGCCGGCATGGCGGCCGACATAGGTGTTGAGGAAATTCTCGGCCGTGCGGCGCAGCGCGCGGACTTCGGCCACCCGGGCGAAGGGCGCGGCGATAGCGAGCAGCGTCGAGACTTGCGCGTCGGTGAAGCCGCCCGGCGCCTTGGTGGTCCAGGAGGCGAGATGGATGTCGCCGTTGGTGAAGATCAGCGGCGTCGCCAGATAGTCGCTGCCCCCCTGATCGCGCAGATCGCGCACGAGGCCCGAGTCCATCGGACAATCGGGATCGCAAAGCTTGCGGCGCAGCGGCGCGCGCGAAGTCAGCACCTGGGTGACGGGGCTGTCGCGATACTCCTGCGTGTCCATCATATAGGGCGCGTTGCGCACCTCGACCGGCTGGCCCGGCTGCCAGACGAACCGCCGGCCCATCATCTCGGGATGGAGCGTGCGCACCAGCACGGCGACGCGCCAGAGCGGCATGCCGCCGGCGGCGAGGCCGTCGCACAGCTCGGCGAGCACCTCCTGCGGCTGGGCGGCGCTGCGCGCGCCATCGACCAGCCAATCGATGAGCGCGGACCCGTCGCGCAATTCCATCCCCGCGCCCCTCGTCGTTCCGTCGCACGCGATCCTAGCATCCCCGCCAGCCGTCCGTGACAAGCCCACCCGCTTTTGGCTATGACGGGCGGGCGAGGGGGAGATCGACATGCCGGCAACCAGTCCCGCGATGGACGGGCCCAGGCTCGAGCCCGCGTCCGGCGGGCCGGCGCGGCGGCTGATCGTGTTCCTGCACGGGGTGGGCGCCGACGGCGGCGACCTGATCGGGCTGGCCCCCTATTTCGCCGAGCGCCTGCCCGACGCGGCCTTCGTATCGCCGGATGCCCCCTTCCCGTTCGACATGGCCCCGTTCGGCCGGCAGTGGTTCAGCTTGCAGGACCGCTCGCCGAACGCGATCTATCTCGGCGTGACCGCGGCGGCGCCGTTGCTGGACGCCTATCTCGACCGCGAACTGGCCGCGCGCGGGCTGAAGGATGCCGATCTGGCCCTGGTCGGCTTCTCGCAGGGCACGATGATGTCGCTCTATGTGGGGCCGAGGCGGGCCGCGCCTTGCGCCGCCATCGTCGGCTTCTCGGGCAGGCTGATCGCGCCGGAGCGGCTGGCGGGAGAGATCCGCTCGCGCCCGCCGGTCCTGCTGGTGCATGGCGATGCCGACCCGATGGTGCCCTTCGCCTCGCTCGCGCAGGCGGAGGCGGAGCTGTCCCGGCTCGGCGTGCCGGTGAAGGCGCTTGCCCGGCCCGGTCTCGCCCATGCGATCGACGAGGCAGGACTGCTTGCCGCCGTCGACCATGTGGCGGGGGCGTTCGGGGCCTGATTAGGCCCAATCCGGGCGATTTCAACAAACTGTCGGATTTGATTGCGCGCCGTTTTCTGGTAGATAGCCGGAGTTCGACGCGCGGCCCTTTGGGAGAGGGATAGGTGGAGCTGGCCCTGGAAGCCTGCCCGGCGTTGGTGCTGAACGCGGATTTCCGCCCGCTCAGCTACTACCCGCTGTCGCTCTGGTCCTGGCAGGAGGCGGTGAAGGCCGCCGTGTCGGGGCGGGTCAACGTCGTCTCCGTCTACAATCGGATGGTCCGTTCGCCCAGCCAGGCGATGGCGCTGCCTTCGGTGATCTCGCTCAAGGAGTATGTGCCGGCGGCGCGCCGCCCGGCCTTCACCAGGTTCAACGTGTTCCTGCGCGACAGTTTCACCTGCCAGTATTGCGGCGATCCCTTCCCCACCCACGACCTCACCTTCGACCATCTGGTGCCGCGTTCGCGCGGCGGCCGGACGGTGTGGGAGAATGTCGTCACCGCCTGCTCGCCTTGCAACCTGACCAAGGGCGATCAGCTGTGCCACGAGGCGGAGATGTATCCGATGGTGCGCCCGGGCCAGCCCTCCAGCTTCGAGCTGCAGGAGAACGGCCGCGCCTTCCCGCCCAACTATCTGCACGAAAGCTGGCGCGACTTCCTCTACTGGGATACCGAGCTGGACCCGGTGTAGGCCGGAGGTTCCCTCACTCCTTGCGCCTCGCCAGTTCCGCGCGCGCCGCCTCGGCCAGAAATCCGGAACGGTTCCGCGCCACGGAATCGATCTCCTCGATCAAGGCGCTGTCCATCGTGACGTTGATGCGCACCGGACGGCTCGGCAATACGGCGGGCACGAGCACGATAGCGGCGGGCCGCAACTTGGGATCGCGCGCGAGCCTGTCGACCTGACTGGGCTCGGGGATCGGCTCGCCGTCCTCGGCCATCCCCGCGACGTGCAGCGCAAGCGCCTCGGTGCCTTGAGCGACCGCTTCCTCGATGGTCGTGCCGGCTGACACGCAGCCGGGGAAATCGGGGAATGAGATGCCGAAATCGCTGCCGGCATCCTTGTCGATGATCGCGGGGTAGTAGCGCTTCATCTATCGTCTCCGCCGGCGGCACTCGCGCTTAGCGCAGCCTCACGCCCGACTGCCGCTCGATGCTCTTCAACGTGCCGATCGGCAGGTCGCGCCTTGGATGCGGGACCGTGACCCGGCCCGGCTTGACCGGATGCTTGAATTGCACATGCGATCCGGCCTGGGCGACGCGCAGCCAGCCGTCTCGCTCGAGTTCCCGGATGATCTTCCGGCTGTCCATCCCGGTGCGCGCCCATGTGTATTAGATACACACTGACGGGCACGGCCGCAAGCCCGCCGTCCGTTTACACCCGTTCCGACAGCCAGATGGCGAGGCGCGAGCCGGCCTTGATCGCCGCCGAAAGCAGCGGATAGCCGGGAGCCTGACGCGCCCCGGCGGCGAGCGCCTGGTCGCGGTGCTCGATTTCGCCTTCGCGCGCCTCCAGCACCTGGGCACGCAAGGCGGGATCGCCGGCGAGCCGCTCGGCCTGGCGCGCATAGTGCGCCTCGATCACCTCCTCGACCGCGACCGTGCAGGCCATCGCCGCCTTCTCGCCGAGCAGCGCGCTGCCCGCGCCCAGCGCGTATCCGGCCAAGTGCCAGAGCGGCTGGAGCAGGGTGGGGCGCACGCGGCGCTCGACCATCAGCTTGTTGAAGGTGGCGAGGTGACGGCGCTCGGCCTCTTCCATCTCGCGCAGGCTCTCGCCCGTCTGGCCAGCGCCGAGCACCGCGCGCTGGCCCTGATAGATGCGCACCGCGCCGTACTCGCCGGCCTGGTCGACGCGGATCATCCGGGCCATGCGCTCGGCAGGACCCAGCCCGTCGGGTGTTGGCTCACCGCGCTCCGGGGTTTCGTCGCTCATGCCTCGCTCCAGGCGCGCCGCGCCGCCCGAGCCGCGAAACCGGCGAGGACCAGCGAGGCGATCAGATTCATGGCCGCGAAGGATAGTCCGAACAGCGCGAAACTCACGCTGTCGCAGGGCACCGCGGCCGGACCGGATTGCAGCCGGGCGAGCAGGCTGGAGGCGGAATTGGCAAGCCCGCCCCCGCCGCTGCAACTCGATTCCCACCAGCGATGCTCGACGCCGACATGGTAGAAGGCGAGCCCCGCGCCGACCAGGAACGCGACCGCGCACAGGGCCAGCAGCAGCGCCCGAAAACGCGCATCGACCCGCTCGACCAGCGCGAGCAGGGCGAAAGGCAGCGCCGCCCCCCAGGGCAGGCGCTGGAGCGTGCACAGATGGCAGGGCCGGAGCCCGAAGCCGAACTGGGCGATCAGCACCGAACCCAACGCCACGATACAGGCCGCGAGCACCAGCATGGGGTCGCGCCGGGCGGGGTTCATCGCCTCAGGCCAGGCGCAGGATCAGATAGCCGCCGACCAGCACCGCGAAGAAGGCAGCGGTGACCAGCGAGAGCCGGCGCTCGACGAAGTCGCGGATCGGCTCGCCGTAGCGGCGGAACAGCGCGGCGACCAGGAAGAAGCGGAAGCTGCGCGCGCCCAGCGCGGCGAGCGTGAACCAGACCGGATCGAGGCCCGCGATACCCGAGGAGATGGTGATCAGCTTGAACGGGATCGGGATCGCCCCGTTGACCAGCACCACCCAGGCGCCCCAATGCGCGAAGCTCGCGCGGAACGACTCCGCCTCGGCCTGGAGATGGTAGAAGGCGATCACCTGCCGCCCGACCTCCTCGTAGAGCAGCCAGCCCAGCGCGTAGCCCAGCCAGGCGCCGACCACCGAGCCGGCCACCGCGATGGCGGCGAAGCGCCAGGCCCGGTCGCGCGCGGCCAGCACCATCGGGATCAGCAGCACGTCGGGCGGGATCGGGAATACCGAGGCCTCGACGAAGGCCACCCCGGCCAGCCAGGCGGGGGCGTGCCGGCTGGCGGCCAGGCGCATCGTCCAGTCGTACAGGCGGCGGAGCATCCGGTCCTTCTCGGGCTGCGCCAGAGATGTATCGCCGCCGGGCCTGGGGCGCAATCGGAGCCCGCCCCGAAGCGCGCCGCCTGGGCATGCGCCGCGCGCATCGGGCCGATTCCGGATTATCCAGCCGCGTCAACGGGGTGGCGGAGGGGCCGGGCGACCGCGCGTCGGTTGCGCGCCCCCTTTCGCTCCCTTATATACCGAGACGCGGGCGGTGGGCAGCGGTCCAGGGGGCCGTAAGCCGCCCCGAAACGGCGGGGGTTCCGGCGGTTGCCATCGACGCTATGCCAGCGGGGACCGCGGGTGCCGGCCGCAACTGGAAGAGGTTTGGAATGAGCAAAGTCATCGGCATCGACCTGGGGACGACGAACTCTTGCGTTGCCATCATGGAAGGCAAGGGCACCAAGGTCATCGAGAATTCCGAGGGGGCGCGGACCACGCCCTCGATGGTCGCTTTCGCCGATTCCGGCGAGCGCCTGGTCGGCCAGGCCGCCAAGCGCCAGGCGGTGACCAATCCGGTCAACACCTTCTTCGCCATCAAGCGCCTGATCGGGCGCCGCTTCAGCGACCCGATGACGAAGAAGAGCACGGGCCTGGTGCCCTATCGGATCATCGAGGGCGAGAACGGCGACGCCTGGGTCGAATCCCACGGCAAGAAGTACAGCCCCTCGCAGATCTCGGCCTTCATCCTCCAGAAGATGAAGGAAACCGCCGAGAGCTATCTCGGCGAGAAGGTCACCCAGGCGGTGATCACCGTGCCGGCCTATTTCAACGATTCACAGCGCCAGGCGACCAAGGACGCCGGCCGCATCGCCGGCCTCGAAGTGCTGCGCATCATCAACGAGCCGACCGCGGCCGCGCTCGCCTACGGCATGGAGAAGAAGGGCACCGGCACGATCGCCGTCTACGATCTGGGCGGCGGCACCTTCGACATTTCCGTGCTTGAGATCGGCGACGGCGTGTTCGAGGTGAAGTCGACCAACGGCGACACCTTCCTCGGCGGCGAGGATTTCGACGCGCGCATCATCGACTACCTGGCCGACGAGTTCAAACGCGAGCAGGGCATCGACCTGCGCAAGGACAGGCTCGCGCTCCAGCGCCTGAAGGAGGCGGCGGAGAAGGCCAAGATCGAGCTGTCCTCGTCGATGCAGACCGAGGTCAACCTGCCGTTCATCACGGCGGACGCGGC
>JASHSH010000226.1 GCA_030040955.1 Rhodospirillales bacterium | reverse complement strand
AGCAGAGCGGCGGCGAGGCTCTTGCCGCCCGCGCTGTTGGCGCGCTCGAACTCGCCCATCAAAAGGTTCGAGTAGAACAGGAGCATGATGAAGGCGACCTCGATCGCGGCCCGCAGCAACTTCCGCTTCATCGCGTCCCCCGAGCTCATCCCTCCGGATCGGCCACGATAGCCGCACGCGGCTCAATGCGGGATAGGTACGACAGTGCAGGCCCTGGATCCGGGCTCGCGAGGTGATATAGCGCCCTATGAATGAGTCCCCATTCATTTGACAATGCGCACACGCAACACATATTATGCTCATTCAGGGTGTATGAACGCTGTACGGCGCGCCATGCGGAATATGTGCATTGGATACAGGAGAGAGCAATGGTTCGGTTGAATATCACGATGCCGGACAGCGCGAACAGCCGATTGGAAGCTCTAGCGTCCGACGACCAGAAGTCCAAGAGCGCCATCATCGAAAAGGCGCTCACTCTCTACGAGTTCGCGCACAAGGCGGCGAAGGATGGAAAGACCTTGGCGATCCTCAATGCCGACGGCAGTCCGGATACGAAGATCGTCGGCGTGTGAGCATCTTCGATCTCGGCAATCCTCCGCCGGGGGGCTTCGTGGAATCTTGCCGCGAAATCCGAGGAGACGCGGCTGGAACTATGGTTCCGCTTGCTGATCCACGCGGCGATCGTCCTGGCTGCGCTGGCGGCGGCTGGCACAGTGTTCGTGATCGCCTTGGATGCCGTCCTTCATTCCGCCGACGCCGAAGAGAAGCGCTGGGCCATGGGATATCTGACCGGGACCATCGGCGTCCTCGTGGGATACCTGGTCCGCAGATGAAGCGACGCGCGGCGCGAATGGCCCAATGAGCGTCAGCCACGTTCTGGCAGTGATCGCCAAGGCCAAGCCGAGCGCGGAGCCAAAGCCTAGCAAACCAGAGAAGTGAACTGGCGGCGTGGCTCCAGGCATATAGAGAGCGCACTGCCCTCCCTATGTGCCTTGTTGGTTTAGAAGGCGCTGTCCGAGTCAAAACGCAAGCCCTAGTCATGGGTTTGCAAAGTGACATATCGCCAAAAAGAAGGGGCCGGTGTCGCCACCGGCCCAAGTTTAGGGAGGAAACGTCCAAGAAACGCAACATGTGGATGGTCGAAGACCATGAGACATGCTGCATTGCGAAATATACGGCATTTTTGCTGCGGTGCAAGGAAAAAATTTTAGGTGCGAAGAAATCGCCGCCGGCGCCGGCTTGCGGTTGCAACCGCGCGGGCGTTGCGGCTAGCTTGCGAGAGCCCGGCCGCCGGGCGAGCAGAGGGGGAACCGCCATGAGACTAGTCGGCGCATTCGTGGCTCTCGGCCTTGGTCTCGCCGCCGGCGCGGCTCTGGCGGACGATGCGTCCAAGCCCGCGGCGGCGCAGCCGGCGCCCGCGCTGGGCAGCGACACCTTCGTCATCCTGAAGTCCGACACCAATTTCGGCCCCGACCTGGAGGACGCCGACGTCGCCGCGCGCTTCTATTGCTCGAGCCGCGGCAAGGTGATGACCTTCCTCGGCTCCGATCATCCGCCCGAATTCCGCAATCGCATCATGCAGGAATGGACGGTGCTGACCTATCGCTGCGTGCCGGCGAGCAGCGCGAACGCGCGCTGACGCGCTGGACCCGCCGGGTCAGTTGCCGAGCAGCCCCTTCAGCGCGCCGCCGCCGAGGCTGCCAAGGCCCTTCGCCCCCTTCTCGACCAGCTTGGCCGCGTTGCCGGCGGTGCCGACCACCGCGCCGGCGAGGTCCGGGCTCCAACTGATCTTGTCCCACGGGCCCTGCACATTGACCGGCACCGAGATCGCGCCGATCAGCTTGGGCATCAGCCGGTAGTTCACCATGCGCTTGGGCATGTCGACCGTGCCGGCGCCGGTGGCGCTGAACAGCTGCGCATCGATGTCGAGATCGTTGCTGGAGAGGATGCCGGCGGCGATCGTGTAGCTCGCCTTCGCCGCGTTGAAGTCGGTCTCGCCGCCGCCGCCGCCGCCCCCGGTCACCGACTTCACCGCGCCCTTGACCATGCCGACCAGGTCGACCCCGCGCAGGACGCCGTTCTGCAAATTTAGCTGGCCCCGGCCGGCGAGCGCGGAGACCAGCTCGCGCTGGCTGCGGCCCTTGGCCGAGAGCGTGGTGTCGATCTGCGCCGCGCCGGACAGCGAATCGTACTGCGCGGCGGCCTTGAGCAGCGGCTGGACCTGCACCTTGTCGACCTTGAGCTGAGCATCGAGCGCGAGCGCCGGTCCGGTCGCGTCGAGCCCGACCTTGCCCGTCACATGGCCCTGGTACAACGCCATGTCGGCGAGCGCGGCCGCGAGCTTGCCGCCGGCGAGTCCGATATGCACCTGCGTCTTGCCGGTCTCGACCGCTCGGTAGACGATGCCGTCGGCCGCCAGCGCGAGATCGACATCCGCGCTCTTCAGCGCCGAGGCGTCGATCGGATCGTCGCTCCAGCCCGAGGTCTCCGCTTTCGCCGCCGGTGCCGGAGCGGCGGACTTGTTCGATGCGGGAGCCGGAGCGGCGCCGCCCTGCGCCGGCTTCGCCGCCTCCTCGGGCAGATAGGGATTGAGATCGAGCTGGGCGACGGTGAGCTGTCCGGAGAGCGAGGGCCGCGCCCCGCCCGAGACGAATGCGAGATCGCCCGTGCCCTTGATCGCGTCGAACGAGAGCTGCGCCCCCTTGAGCGAGATTTTCGGCCCCTCGATCGCGAGATCGCCCGCGAAGGCGACCGGCCCCAACCCCTTGCCCGGGAACGCGAAGGGCTTGCCGCTCGACCAGGCGATCAGGTCGCGCAGCGAAGGCACCTTGAGATCGATCTTGCCGGCGGCGCGCGGCGAGCCGGAGGCGGCCAGCGTGCCGTCGAAGGAGAGCGAGACCGGATCGGCCGCGAGCTTGAGCTGGACTGGCGCGCCGGAAGCGCCCATCACGCCGCGCGGGTTCGGCGCAGCCATGGTGAGCTGCACAGCCTTTTCGTGCCAGCGGACCGAGCCGGTGACGGCGAGCGGGGATTCGAGGCTGGCAAGCGAGACCTTCAGATTGGCCTGATCGAGGGTCTGCGCCTGCCCCGACGCGCCGTCGGTGTAGACCAGCTTGCCGTTCTGGATGCGCACATCGCCGAGCGCGATCTCGGAAAGACCGCCCGTGCCGCCGCCGCCCGCGCCGCCCGACTGCTTGGACGCGTTCGCGCCGCCCGAGACGGCGGGGGCGGGCGCGGAGCCCGAGGCCAGCGCGGGGTTCGCGGCGCCGAAGTCCCAATTGCCGTGGCCCTGCTTGTCGGTCTCGAGATAGATCTGCGGCCCCTCGAGCACGAAGCTCGCGATCTCGACCCGGCCCGACAGCAGCGGCAGCAGGCGCAGGCGGAAGTCGATGCGGTCGAGCCGCGCCATCGCCCTGCTGGCGGCCCAAGGCGCGTTGGAGAAGCTCACGTCGCGCGCGGAGACGGCGAGCGTGGGAAAGACCGAAAGCGAAAGCCCGCCATTGATCGCGAGGTCGCGCCCGGTCGCGTCGTGCACCGCGCCGGTGATGCGCCCGCGCAGGGTATCGACCGGCACCAGCGCCGGGATCGCCACCGCCACGGCGACGAACAGGACCACGACGATGACGACGATGCCGATGAGCCATTGTACGGCGCGACGCGCGCCCGAACGATGTCGTGCCATTGGACGCTCCCCGCACGGGGCGGCGGCTCCCGACCGTCGCGGCGCGGATTGTACCAGGACCGGCGCCGCGAGGATATCGGGTCGGACACGCGGCTCCACGGCAGTGTCTCGGTTTGAATTTCCGGCGCCTCTAGTTATCGTGATGGTGTCCGACCATGACGCCTGGAGGCCTGAATGCCCAAGTTCAAGATGCTTGCGCCCGGGCCTTGGGGCGAGAAATCGCTCCGCGATTACAACTACTCGATGGTCATGGAAGTTGACGGCCGGATCGAGCTATCCGGGCAAGGCGGCTGGGACCCGCGCACTCTCGATTTTCCGACCGGGCGGACGATCGAAAGCGAAATCGACCAAGCTTTCGACAACGTAGCATTCATGCTGAACGCGGTCGGTCTGAGTTGGAGTGACGTGGCCCACGTCAACTCGTACCATGTGCCGGAACCCGACGGCACCATCTTGGCGGCGACGGCCGAAATGGGCCGACAGTTCCGGCGGCGCATCCCGGACCATAAGCCCTTGTGGACGTGCCTGGGCGTGGCCGTGCTGGGCGATCCCAACATGCGTGTCGAAATTCGAGTCACCGCTTTTCGGGAGGCGTAACCGCTCCGCCCTTTCCTTGCCGACACATCGCGGGGCGAATAGAATCGCGCACATGAAGGCGTGGGCGATCCTGGGCGCGGCGGTGGCCATGGCGAGTCAGGCGGCATGGGCCGATCCGCGGCCCGCGGTGATCGAGCTGTTCACTTCGCAAGGTTGCAGCAGCTGTCCGCCGGCCGAGGCCGTGCTCGGCGACCTCGCCGGACGGCGCGACGTGATCGCGCTCGCCTTTCATGTCGATTATTGGAACAATCTCGGCTGGGTCGACCGGTTTTCGGCCGCCGACTTCACCAAGCGCCAATATGCCTATGCCAAGAAGCTCGGCCTCGATTCGGTCTACACGCCGCAGGTGGTGATCGACGGGCACGAGGACGTGGTCGGCTCCGACCGCCATCAGATCATCGCCGACTTGCGGGCGCCGCGCATGGGTGTTGCGGTCGCGCTCCGCGTCGAGGGCGACACGGTCGTCGCCGCCATCGGCACGCAATCGATCATCAAGACGGATTTCGGCGCCCGCGCGGGGGAGGCCGTGCTGATCGCCTACAGC
>JASHSH010000225.1 GCA_030040955.1 Rhodospirillales bacterium | reverse complement strand
CGCCGCAGGCGATGCGCGCCCGTGCCGCGGAGCTGCTGGCCGCGATCCAGCCCGCCGCGCCGGCGGCGCAGGCCGCCGCCCCGCCGGCCGAGGGAGCCTCGGCCAAGCAATGATCTCCGCGCCCGTCGCGCGGCGCGGCGGCTCGCCGCCTCGATCCTCGCGCGCACCCGTACTTATATTGGCGGTCCTCGCCCTGGTCGCGCTCGCCGGCTGCGAGGAGGGCGATTGGTTCGGCGCGCCGAAACCGAAACCGCTGCCCGGCAAGCGCGAGACCGTGCTCACCGAGGCACCGGTGCTCAAGCCCGACGCGCCGCCCGAGAAGGTGGCGCTGCCGCGGCCCGAGCGGGTGGCCGATTGGCCGCAGGCGGGCGGATTTCCGCCGCATGCGATGCTGCATCTGGCGGTCGGCGGCCATCTGCGCCAGGCCTGGACGGCCGAAGTCGGTGCCGGCGGCGAGAAGCGGCGTGCCTTCATCACCCAGCCGATCGTGGCGCACGGGCGGGTCTACGCGTTGGACGCCGATTCCGTGCTCTCGGCCTACCGGCTCACCGATGGCCGCCGGCTGTGGCAGGTCGATCTCAGCGTCAGCGGCGCGGCGGGCGACGGCAGCTATGGCGGCGGCATCGCCTACGACGCCGCGCGCATCTACGTGACCACCGGGTTCGACCAGCTGGTCAAGCTCGACTCGGCGACCGGGCGCATCCTATGGCGCCATAATCTGTCCTCGCCGGTGCGCGGCGCGCCCACCGTCCGCGCGGGCCGGCTCCTTCTGGTCAACGTCGTCAACGAGACGATCGCGCTCGCCGCCACCGACGGCCACGAGCTGTGGCACCACGACGGCCTCGAGGAGCAGGCGATGCTGATGGGCGGCACCAGCCCGGCGGTCGACGGCGACACGGTGGTGTCCGCCTACAGCTCCGGCGAAATCTACGGGCTGCGCATCGAGAACGGCACCATCCTGTGGACCGACACGCTGTCCACGCTCACCCGCACCAACGAGGTGGCGACGCTCTCCGACATACGCGGCCTGCCGGTGATCTATCGCGGCCGCGTCTACGCCGCCGGCAACGCCGACATCCTGGCCGCGCTCGATTTCGCCACCGGACGGCGGCTGTGGGAACGCGAGGTCGGATCGATCCAGACGCCCTGGGTCGCCGGCAACTATCTCTTCGTCATCACCGACGCGCCCGAACTGGTGTGTTTCCGCGCCGACACCGGCCAGGTGGTATGGGTCACCCGGCTGGCCGAATGGGAGGACCCGGAGAACAAGGACGGCAAGATCACCTGGGCCGGCCCCGTTCTCGCCTCGAACCGGCTGATCCTGGCTTCCTCGGCCGGCATCGGACTGGCGGTCTCGCCCTATACCGGCAAGGAACTCGGCCAGATTCAGCTGCCCGGCACGGTCACCATCCCGCCGATCGTGGCCGACGAGACCGTGATCTTCCTCACCGACGACGGCGAGCTGGTCGCCTACCGCTGACCGAAAATGGGCTTCACCGTCGCCATCGTCGGGCGGCCCAATGTCGGCAAGTCGACCCTGTTCAACCGCCTGGCCGGCCGCCGCCGCGCCATCGTCCATGACCGGCCCGGGGTGACCCGCGACCGCCGCGAGGGCGAGGGCGCGATCGCCGATTTGCGCTTCAAGCTGGTCGACACCGCCGGGATGGAGCAGGCGTTCGACGATTCCCTGGCCGGGCGGATGCGCGCGCAAACCGAGCGCGCGATCGCGGCGGCCGACGCGGTGCTGTTCCTGATCGACGCGCGCGAGGGCATCCTTCCGGCCGAGGCCGATTTCGCTCGCCACCTGCGCCGGCGCGCGCGCAAGGTGGTCCTGGTCGCCAACAAATGCGAGGGCCGCGCCGGCCTGCCGGGACTGATCGAGGCGCACGCACTCGGCCTCGGAGATCTGGTGGCGATTTCGGCCGAACACGGCGAGGGCATGGGCGAACTCTATGACGCGCTGCTGCCGCTCGCCCGCGCCGCCGGCTGGACGCCGCCGCCGGAGGAGGAGGGCGCGACCGAGCAGTCCGCGGCGGATACGGATGAAAGCGGGCCGATCGACATCGCCATCGTCGGACGGCCGAACGTCGGCAAATCCACCCTGGTCAACCGGCTGCTCGGCGAGGAGCGAATGCTGACCGGCCCCGAGCCGGGCGTCACCCGCGACGCGATTCGCGCCGAATGGATCTACAAGGGCCGGCGCGTCCGACTCGTCGACACCGCCGGTCTGCGCCGCCGCGCGCGCGTAATCGACGCGGTCGAGAAGCTGGCCGCGGCCGACGCGCTCGACGCGATCCGCCTCGCGCAGGTCGTGGTGCTGGTGGTCGAAGCCGGCGCGATCCTCGACAAGCAGGACCTGGCCATCGCCGATCACGTCGCCGAAGAGGGCCGCGCACTGGTCATCGCGGTCAACAAATGGGACGCCGTGCGCGACCGCGCCGCCGAGCTCGGCCGCCTGCGCGACCGGCTGGAGACCTCGCTGCCGCAATTGCGCGGGCTGGCGACGGTCACGGTCTCCGCGCGCAAGGGACAGGGAATGGACGCGTTGATGAACGCGGTGCTGCGCGCCTACGCGTTGTGGAATCACCGCATCCCCACCGCCGAGCTGAACCGCTGGCTCGAAGGCGCGACCGAGCGGCATCCGCCGCCGGCAACGATGGGCGGGGGGCGAGTGCGGCTGCGCTACGCCACCCAGGCCAAGACGCGGCCGCCGACCATCGCAATCTTCACCCAGCGCGCGGCCGAGCTGCCCGATTCCTACGCCCGCTATCTGGTCAACGATTTGCGCGAGTCGTTCGATCTGCCCGGCGTGCCGATCCGCCTGGCTCTGCGCAAGCGCGCCAACCCCTTCGCCGGCGAGGAGACGCCGCGCGCCAAAAGAAGCGGGGAGAGACGGCGTACCGGCCGCTAGAGTCTGTTCCACCGAGGTAGAACAGACTCTAGGTCTGCACGAAGCGGCCAACGCGTCCGCGTTGGCCTCGCTCAAACGCCGCGCGGGCTTGTCGCCGATTCCACAAAGGTGGAATCGGCTCTAATTCGGCCCGTAGCGCGCGCGCAACAGCCCGGCCATCTCGGCGAGCGAACCGTCCCAGCCCGCGCCGGGACGGCGGCGCAGCACGCGCACCGACGGATACCAGGGCGTGCCCGGCCCCTCGGCGCCCCAGGGCCAGTAGGGCGGGAAGCGGCAAAGCAGGATCGTCTCCTTGCCCAGCGCGCCGGCCAGATGCGCGATGCCGGTGTCGACGGTGACCACCAGGTCGAGCGCGGCGACGATCGCCGCGGTCTCCGCCCAGTCGGTCATCGCGGTCGAGAGATCGCGCGGGCGAAGCGCCAACGGAAGCTGGGCGATGCGCGCCGTGTCCTCGGCGGGCGCGTCGCGCACCAGCGAGATCGGGCGCAGATCGATGCCGGCGAGCGGCCCGATCACGCGTTCGACCGGGATCGAGCGCAGCGGGTCGGTCTTGCTCTTCGCGTTGCCGCGCCAGCAGAAGCCCACCGCCGGCAGCACGCCGGCGAGCCGCTCGCGCCAGTGCGCCAGGCGCGCCGGGTCGGGGAAGATGTAGGGCGGCTGGGGAATCGTCGCCGGCGTGGCCCCGAGCAGCGCCGGCAGGCTCATCGTCATCGCGAACGCGTCGAAGCGCTGCCCGGCGAGGCCGGTCTCGGCAGCAAGAACGATGGCTTCCGGCGCCGCCGTCCGGATCAGCCCCTCGATCCCGGCATGGCGCAGATGCACCAGCAGCCGGTCCGCGAGCCGCGCCGCCTGGGGCAAAAATCGCATCGCCAGAATATTGTCGCCGTTGCCCTGCTCGCCGACCACCAGCAGCGTCCCGCCGGAGAGCGCACGGCCGTCCCAGCCGCGATGGCCGAACCCCACTACGAAGGCGATCTCCTGGAGGATCGGGCGGCGCAGGATGCGCCGCTCGTATAGCGGCCAAGCGTCGAGATAATTGCCGCGCAGGAGCTTGATCTCGGCGGCGCGGTGCAGGATGTCGGGATTTTCGGGATCGCGCGCGAGGAGCGCGTCGTACATCCGCTCGGCCTCGGCGTAGCGGCCGCCGAGGAAGGCGTCGGAGGCCGCGCTCGCGGTGACGGCGGGCGAATCCCCTCCCGGCGCGTCAGTCGGTTCCATCGACGCGTCCCGAATTCGCCTCAGTTGTCGAGGAACTCGTTCACCGGCAGCGGGCTCGCGCGCGCGAACGTCTCGCCCGGCGCGGGCAGCGCGAGCTCCAGCTCCTGGCCGCCGCCGGCCGGTTGGAACGACTGGGCCGGCAGGCCGAAGGCCTGCATCTCGTCGAGGAACACGCCGCAGGCCCGGCTGAAATCGCCGCCGCTGGCATAGACCAGGCGGAAGTTCCCGTCCGGGATATCGCCGACCTGCGCGGTCTCGCCGGCGCCGACATAGAAGGCGAGCAAGGTCTGCCCGGAATTCGTCTTCAGGCGCACCACCGCGTCGCGCGCCCCCGGATTGGAGACGGTCAGGCGATGATCGCCGCCGGTACGCCGCAGCAGCACGTCACCGGTGCGCGGCGGCGCGCCCCGGTTGCCGGCGCACCAGCGCCGGCGGGGCGCTTCGCCGGCGCCGGCGTACAGGTAGCGCGACGGCACGTAGCCCGCGAGCCCGCTCGGGGTGACGATGCGCGCCCATTCGCCGCTTTCGGCGATGTCGGTCACGCGCACCGTGGTGAAGCGGTCGAGCAGCTCGATCACCGGCTGCTCGTCGCCCGGCCGCTGGCGCAGCTTGAGCAGCTCGATCGCCACATAGCGCACCTCGCCGATGCGCGCGGGCTGCACGGTGATCGCGGCGGACACGTCGTCGGTCGCGCCCTGGAGCACCACCACGGAGGCGGCGAGGCCCAGCGCGAAGGCGAGCGCGGCCAGCGGCAGGCCCTGGACCAACAGCGCGAGCCCCCAGGGCGACCAGCGGGCGCGCAGCCGTCGCGTCGGCGTTCCCGCCGCCGCCGCGACTTCGGCGAGCCGGGCGCGGTCGGCCCTGCCGGCGGCGAATTCGACGCCCTGGCCGGCCAGCGCGTGCGCGATCTCGGGCTCGTCATAGGCCAGGAAGGCGCGCGCCTGATGGAGCAGCACGCGGAAATTCTCGCCCTTGGGACGGTCGCCGCCCTTCAAGTTGGCATAGAGCGCGGCGATCGAGCGGACCGGCCCCATCGGGCTCCACCAGCCCTGGAGCCAAGTCAGCGTGCTGGCCATGATGGCGGTACGGTCCGCGCATACCCGGCAAAAAATTCCCTCTATGTCGATGCACTGCGCCGACAGCAGGGAACTTTTTACCCGGCGGAAGATGATATAGCGCGGCTGGGCGGATACCCGTCCGCAGCGCGAGCAGGCAAGCGGCTGGGGCGAATCGGCGTCGGGATCGACCGCGCCGAGCGGGGGCGGCGCCGAGCAGGCGGCATCGTAGCGTCGCCGCCGCCGCGGATCGCGCAGCACCA
>JASHSH010000224.1 GCA_030040955.1 Rhodospirillales bacterium | reverse complement strand
TTCGGCGAGCGCGAGCCCGGAGAGCGGCGACAAGGTCACGCGCTTCGGCCCGTTCTCGGCGCAGGCGCGCGCCGGCAATGTCGCGATCCTGCGCGGCGCGTGGAACGAGGATTTCCTGCGCGCGCTCGAAGCCTTCCCCGAAGGCGCGCACGACGACGATGCCGACGCCGCGGCCGGCGCCTTCGCCATGTTCCACGCGGACGCCGCCGCGCTGCTCGATTTCTACGGCCGCGCCGCGCGCGAGCGGTCGGCCGCGCCAGACAAGGAGACGGAGTGAGATGGCACGCGAGGGCGGCAGCGATTTCGAGCCCGGCCTCGTCGCCCGCATCGCGCGCGGCGTGCGGACGGCGATCGCCTCGCGCCCCGGCCCCACCGCTCCCTCCCTCGGCGCGCAGGCCGGAGCGCGCGTCAATCCGGGACTCGGCGCCAACGATCCGGGCTGGTTCGGTCCACTCGAACCGCTAACGCCGGTCGCGCCGCCCGCGGTGGCGGGGCGCCGCTTCGACTACCCCTCCGGCTACAACATCGCGTTCCCGCCGCGCGAATACGAGCCGATCGCCTTCCGCCAGCTGCGCGGCCTGGCCGACGCCTACGATCTGCTGCGCCTGGTGATCGAGACGCGCAAGGACCAGGTGGCGCGGATGAGCTGGACCGTCGCGCCGCGCGATGCCCAGAGCGCGCGCCTGCCCGATCCGCGCGCCGGCGCGATCATCGATTTCCTCGCCTATCCCGACCGCGAGCACGCCTGGGACGCCTGGCTGCGCATGCTGCTCGAAGACCTGCTGGTGATCGACGCGCCCACCATCTATCCGCGCCTCGACCGCGCCGGGCGGCTGTTCGCGCTGGAGCCGGTCGACGGCGCCACCATCAAGCGGGTGATCGACGATTGGGGCCGCATGCCGGCCCCGCCCGCGCCGGCCTATCAGCAGATCCTCAAGGGGCTGCCGGCGGTGGACTATGCCGCCGACGAGCTGATCTACCTGCCGCGCAACGCGCGCACCAACCGCGTCTACGGCTACTCGCCGGTCGAGCAGGTGGTGATGACGGTGAACATCGCGCTGCGCCGCCAGCTCCACCAGCTCCAGTACTACACCGAGGGCACCGTGCCCGAGGCGCTGATCGGCGTGCCCGAGACCTGGACCCCGGACCAGATCGGCCAGTTCCAGGCCTATTGGGACGCGCTGCTGGAAGACAACACCGCGCAGCGCCGCCGCGCCCGCTTCGTGCCCGCCACCATCTCGAAGAGCTTCGTGCAGACCAAGGAGGCGGCGCTCAAGGACGATTACGACGAGTGGCTGGCGCGCATCGTGTGCTACGCCTTCTCGGTCTCGTCGCAATGGGCGGTGAAGCAGATGAACCGCGCCACCGCCGAGACCGCGGCGGAGCAGGCGGCGGACGAGGGACTCGCCCCGCTGCTCGCCTGGGTGCAGGGGATGATGGACCGGCTGCTGCGCCAGTGCTTCGGCGCGCCGGATCTGTGCTTCCGCTGGCAGATCGAGGCCGACGACGACACGCTGGCCCAGGCGCAGGCCGACCAGATCTATCTGCAATCCGGCGCGAAGACGATCAACGAGGTGCGCGCGGGGCAGGGGCTGGCGCCGCTCGAAGGCGGCGACGCCGCGCTGATCCTGGCCGGCAATGCGCTGGTGCCGCTGGCGAGCGTCATGGGCGCGAAGGCCCCGGCGCTGGCCCCCGCGCCGCTCGGCAAATACTCGCCCGACGAGCCGCGCGTGCCGGCCGGCAATCCGACCGGCGGCCAGTGGACCACGGGCGGCGCGTCGGCCGGCGACGCGGGCGACGACGATGCGGCCGAGGGCGGCGGCGGCGATGGGGAAGATTCGGACGAAGGGAGCGGGCTCGATCTCGCCGGCCTGTTCGGCGGGGACGATTCCGATGGCGAGGACGGCGACGGGGACGACGGAGGGGACGGGAACGGGAACGGCGGCGGCGATGGCGGTGACGGCGGCGACGATGCCGGCTTCGCGCCCAACGCCCCGACGGCCGATCACCTCATCGCGGGTGGCGCACCCGGCTCGATCTTCGACGATGCGCACGCCCTGCGAGTCGCCGACGGCGGCGCCACTCAGATCGACGCACCGCTCGTCGTGGCGCAGGAGGAAGAAGAAGAGGAGCCGCCCAAATCTCCCGAGGAGCTGTTCGACCCGATGGCCGAGGTCAGATCGGAGCAGTTTTATGCGGCACTGAATCAGCTTCGCGAAATCGATCCGAACAACCCGAATCTCGAATACGCGGCCCCGCCCGGTTGGGTGCCCACCAACGACGACATCGCTCAAATCAATCAAGCCATTTACGCCGCCTCGGTGGCCCGAGTCACCAATTTCGTGATGCCTGGCGGAATTCTGATCGGTACCCGGGGCGATGGGCTGAGCGTTCGCAGTCTTCCGGGCGGACTCGACGCGGCGACGCAGGCCTATTCTTACCTGAGCGTCGGAGGCACTCCATACCAGAGAGAGTATCCTGGCAGCGCGGTGAATTTGCCCGGCAATGCGGGACTTGTCGGATTAAGGTCGGTGTCCGCTAGCGGACCGCCAACAATAGACATTAATGTCACTGGCTTGCTACGCTTAAAGCTGAAGTATCTGGGAGAATAGTGGATGATCCCCGTCGACAATATTGCGGCCGGATTTGTCGGGGAAGCAAAGGGCGACTTTGTCGGATTGTGGGAAGTCGTTCACACGTTGACCGAGGAGTTTGGAGTGCACGACCGCCGCGAATTGCGGCGCGAAACGTTGCTCATCGTGGCCAAGATTTTGGGAGGCGGCTTGCTTCCCGGCAAGCTTGCGCCAAACGGTGGATTCAATTATTGGCCGGAAACAGATCCGAAGACGATCCTCGCCCGGATCGAGCGGGAGTGGGATTCTCTAGGTCACGATCCGCACCTTGTCGAGAGCATCTGCTGGTTCGCGCTGCCGCCCGATCAGCGGCCAAAGCCCTTGCGCCAATCGACTTGAGATGCAGAACGCTCACCGAACCCGTGGTTGCGATTAGAACTGGGTGTCGATAATCACTCGCGAAGAACTCGTCGGCGGGCTCGTCCGCGAAATCAAAGAGGACTATGTGGGGCTTTGGCAGGTCGTCGCCGGACTTGCTGGCGACGTCGGCGTTCTAGACCCTGGCGAGCGGCGACGCGACGCGATGCTCGTGGTCGCGAAGCTCCTCGAACACGGGTTGCGTCCCGGCGCGCTAACGACCAAAGACGGCTTCATCTATTGGCCGGAGACGGGCTCAAAGGAAATTCTCGCCCGGATCGAGCGGGAGTGGGACGCGCTCGGCCACGAGCCCCACCTCCTCGACAGCATCTGCTGGTTCAACGAGGCGCCGAAGTAAGCCAGCCAGGCCCTTGGTTCTTGCTTTGTTCGTGCATTTGTCCTACCATCTTTCCGAGTATCCGGGCGGTTTCTAGCCGCGGATTGCGGGAGGAAAGAACGTGTGCGCAAGTCGGCCGGCCAAGTGACAAGGTGGAGCGCCGGCCTCGTATTCGCGGCGCTCGCATCGTCGGGGGTAGCGACGACCGACGCAGCCGCCGAGTCGGACCCGGGCGCGCCGACGGCTTCGGCATTCGGGCAAGTGATCGAGCCCGACCACGGAGCTTTTCCCTTCGTGTTCGGCGCGGAG
>JASHSH010000223.1 GCA_030040955.1 Rhodospirillales bacterium | reverse complement strand
GGCGGCGCTCGGCGGCGTCACCGGGCTGGGCAGTGTGCGCCGCCTCGCCCCGGCGGTCGCCTACTCGGCCACGCCCGCCGGCTGGACCGATCCGATCCTGGTGCCGCGGGGATCGAGCGCGCCGGAATGGCGCGACGCGGCCTAGGGGCGATTCGCCGCGCGGATCATCCGAGCAGGGCGAGCGCTCCCCGCCAAATCTCCCGCGCGAGCGACTCGGCGGGCGCGGACTTGCCGAGCGCGGCCGACTGTCCCGCCCAGGCCTGCATGCGCTGGAGATCGCCCCGCTTCTCGGCCTCCGCGCGCATCGCCGCCGTCAGACCGCGCTGCACCGGATAGGGCGCCGGCCGCGGCGCCGCGTCCGACCCCGCCCAGCGCAGGTAGTCGGTGGCGATGCCACGCCCGAGCCGGCCGCTGAACGCGCGGGTCAGCATCGTGTCCTCGGGCGCGATGCGGGCGAGCGCCTCCGCCCAGGCGGGACCGATTCCCGCTTCCGGGCAACGCAGGAAGGCCGAGCCGATCTGCGCCGCGCTGGCGCCGAGGAGGAGAGCGGCGGCGACGCCGCGCGCCTCCGCGATGCCGCCGGTGGCGATCACCGGAACCCCGACCGCGTCGGCCACCGCCGGCAGCAGCGCGAACAGGCCGACCAGGCGGCGCTCGGCCTCAGCCGCGTCGACGCAGCCGCGATGCCCGCCCGCCTCCATGCCCTGCGCGACGATCGCGTCGGCCCCGGCGGCCTCCGCCGCCTTGGCCTCGGCCAGCGTGGTCGCCACGGCGAACCAGGGAATGCCGGTGCGCTTCAGCCGCGCGACGAAAGAATCGGGGAAAAATCCCATCACGCTGGAGACGGCCGCGGGACGCGCCTCCAGCAGCGCCTCGCACTGCGCGGCGAAGTCGGGCGGCGTGGCGTCGCCGGCATCCGCGGCCGGCAGCGGTCCCCAGTCGGCGAGCAGGCTCCGAAGCTTCTCCTCCGCGGCGCGGTCGCGCCGGGGCGGCGGGTCCGGCACCCAGAGATTGATCTGGAACGGGCCTTCCGTCCCCGCGCCGACCTCGCGGACCCATGCCGCGATCTTGTCGGGCTGCATCAGCAGGGCGCCGCAGGCCCCGAGCCCGCCCGCGCGCATCACCGCGAGCGACAATGCCGGTGCCGAGGCGCCGGCCATCGGCGCAAGCAGGATGGGCAGCTTCAGGCCGAAGCGCGCGCAGAATTCATCGACGCGCGCCCGCCACGCCGTGCGCTTTCCCGCCGGAACCGGCTTTGCTTCCATCGCCCGGGCGATTATTTCCGCTTCCAGTTCCGGCGGAACGGACCCTTGCGATTTTTCAGACGCGCGTCCGCGCTCGTGCGGCCGGCCGCCGTCTCGACATGGCCGGGGACCGGCAGGCTCAGCGTCCAGTCGGCGACGAGGCGGATGCCGCCGCGCCACGCCTTCGGCCGGCCGGATTCCTCGAGCGGCTCGATCGCGATCTCCGCGGGCTTGCCGCTGGGCACGAACGGATGCGCGAGCCAGATCTTGCCCTTCAGTTTTTGGAACGTCGCCTCGGTCAGATGGAAGTCGAGATAGCAGTAGACGGACTTGCCCGAAGCGGTGACGCCGATGGTCGGATTTTCCATCAGGTCGGACAGGAAATCGTGCGCGTCCGGCAGGATGTCGTCCAGGCCGCCGGGCGGCGAGGCGTTGTGGAATTCCGCGTAGATGGGGCCCTGCGCGGTGCGGATGTCGAAACCATCGCTGCGCACCCGGAAGCGCGCGAGCTGCTTGTTGAAGCCGTAGACCGCGTCGCCGATCACGACCGGCGCAAGTTTGTCGAGGAACAGATAGGGCATGTAGTTGCAGGTCCACTGGCCCAGCCCTTCCGTCTCCACCACCGAGGGCACGACGAGCGCGAACTCGTGATAGCGGATGCCCGGCGGCGGCAGGAAGCCCGGCCGGACGTTCCGATACCGGCCGAAGATCATCACCAGCGGATGCTTTCCCTGCGGGCCGCCGGAGGCGAGCGGCCGCAACGCGAGCCGGGGCGGCAGCAGCTTGGCCACGAAGCCGTCGTCGAACCATTCGATGGCGCAGCAGCCGTCGATCGAGCCGGCCCCGCCGTTCAGCAGGGTCTGCGAGCGCCGCAGGATGCCGAGCGCCGACAGCAGCGGGACCGGAAGCTCCAGCTCGTCGAACAGCCCTTGTCCAGGTACTTGCATGTTCGCCCCCGTGATTGCGTTGACCGCGATGCGTCCGGACATCGCCGCCGCTTCCATGCATCCCGCGTCGAGGCCGGTCCGCGTCCAGTCGCCGGCGAGATAAAGATACGCGATTCCCGATCCGTCCGGCGACATGCGCGAATCGAGGCTGCCGGCAACCGACTGAACGTAGCGGTCGGAGCCGTTGATGTTAAGCCGCAGATAGGTTTCCGCCGGTTTACCCGCGAGGCCGGGCCATAGCGCGCCGAGGCTGTTCTTGATCCAGTCGGCGGCGGCGGATTCCGCCTGCTTCCCGAGCGCCAGCGCCGCTTCGCGCGCGGCCCTCCGATCCGGCGCGTCGATGCCGGCGAGGCGGGCTTCGCTCACCGGATAGGTGCCGACGAAATAGTCGCAGCTGCGCAGAGGGGCGCTCGCCGGCTGCATGTCGAAGGCGAGCAGCTGCGAATTGTCGCCCCAGCTGTCGAGCGGCCAGGCGAAGCCGGTCATCAGCTCGTTGGCCTCGCTCCACGGCGCGAGCGCGGACGCCGCCTGCCCGCTCCAGGATTGCAGCGCGAGCGTCGGCGTGGTCTTCACCCGCTCGAACATCCGCTTCCAGCGCCCATCCGGCATGCCAGCGAAATCGGCGCAGATGCGCGGCAGCGCGCCCAGCCCGATGCCGAGGATCACCGAGTCGAACACATCCTCGTCGCGGTCGCCGGGCCGGCGCAGCGAGCGATGCACCAGCCGGCCCCGGCCGACACCGGGCCATTCGGTCCAGTCCGATTCGAGATCGTCGAGCTTGTCGAGCGTCGGCGGCGGACCGCGCTTCGGTCCCGGATCGAGCTGGTCCCGGAGCGGGTGCGACGGCCAGAATTCGAGATGGGCGCGCGCGGCCTCGGGGAAGAGCTTCGCATCGGGCCCGACGAGCGGCCGGTACGCGCCGCCGCCCTTCACGCGCGCCTGGATCGAGTAGTCGACCCGGCCGAGGGACCGTCCGTCCGGCGCCAGCGACAGTTTTTCGATGCGGCGGAAGAATTCGAAGCGCACGCCGCGATGCGCGAGCACGCGATAGAGCGGCGCGAACACCGCCTCGCCGAGCGTCGGACGCGGCGCCCACAGCACCGCGCCCTTGAAGTCGAACAGGAAGCGCAGCAGCGCGACCATGCCGGTGCCGGCGCCGAAGTTCGGCGCGCGTCCGCGCGCTTGCGGGCGATAGCCGAACACATAGTCGTAGCAGGCGCGCACCGGGGCCGATTCCAGCGTCGCCTTCGAGCAGCCGTGACGGGCGAGCCATGCGCGCCAATCCTCACCGTCGAGCCCGTCGAAGCCGCGGAACAGGACCTCGTCCTCGATCATGCCGATGGCCATGCTGGCCGCCAGCTCGGCGACGATCGCGGCGCGCGCGAGATCGCGATCCGGCGAGGAGGCGGCGCCAAGCCGGTCCGCCGGCACCCGCGCCCGGCGCAGAAGATCGCCCAGCCGGGCGCCGGACTCGCGCGAAATAAGGGCCGGATGCGCGGGCATGGCGTTGGCGAGTTCGTGCGCGCCGGCGAGCGAAGTCCGGTGCTCGTCGGTGACGGCGGGATGCGCGTCCATCCCCGAGCGCGTGACCAGGCTCTGGAGCGAGTTCACCAGCGCGACCAGCAGCTCGGACGGAAAGGGCGCGCGGCCCGAGATGCCGGGCAATAGCTCGTTGCCGGGCAGCGGAATGCGCCAGGGCAGCCATTGGCCGCCGACCTCCTCCATCAGCGTGCAATGGGTGAGCGGGATGAATGCTGCGCGCCAATCGCCGAACGGCGGCGGCCGGCCGACCTCGTCGCGCATCGCGGCATAGACGCGGCGCAGGATGTCGAAGGCGTTGTCGTAGAACCCGGCCCAGACATGCAGCCCATGCTCCTCGGGCCGGCCGCGCTGCGCGAGGTCGCGCCCCACCGCGCCTTTGCCGCCCAGCCGCCAGCCGATGGTATGGACCGAGATGTCGAACCGCTCGCGTTTCGGATCGAGTTCGGTCAGCTCGAAGGCGGCGGCGAGCGCGGCCATCCCGGAGCCGAGGATGGCGATCTTGCGCCGCTCGCGCGCCTCCGCCATCACCCGCGTCCCTTCGTCGGGCCGGCCGCGCGATAGGGAGGCGCGGCGCCGATCGCGGAGAGCGTCGCCATCGCCTCGCCGATGCCGGCGCGGAGCAGGTCGCACAGGCCGGCCAGGCCGGGCGCGGCGTGCAGGAAGTCCTCGCCGGGGATGCGCGCGGGCGCGCCGCAAATCGCGCGCGCCGCCTGCCGGCCGGACATCACCGCCGCCTCGACGCATTCGGCGTTGAAGCCCGTATCGATCCAGGCGCCGGCGAGATAGAGATGCGCGAAGCCCGATTCGTCGGTCTTGATCCGGTGCCTCGCGGTGCCCGCGGCCGAGGAGATGCAACATTGCGCGGGATCGACATGGAGGATGCAATACTGGTCCGCGAAGCGCGCCGGCCCGGCGGGATTTCCTTGCGCGACATAGAGGCTGTTCCAATCGAACGCGCCGTCGGCACGCAGCGCCTTCGGCCAGACGCTGCCGCCCGATTTCTCGATCCAATCGAGGCAAACGTCGCGCGCCTGCTTGTCGGCCTCGTCCGGCGCGCGCGCGTCGGAAGCGGGACGGCGGTAGAGATCGGAGTGGATGGTGCCGCATAGAAGATGCAGCGACCGCGGGCCACTCTTCGACGGCGGCAGAACCTGGCTCATATCGGCCCAGATGTTGAGCGGATAGGGACCGGACACCATTGCGCGCGCATCGCCCGCGCACAGATCGTCCGACGTCTTGGCGGACCAGAGCTGGAGCGAGATGCTCGGCACGGCGCGCATCGAACGGACCATCGCGGCGAAGCGCGGGCTCGCCGCGATCAGCGCATGGCACGCGCCGGGGCGTTCGTCCCATTCCGCGAAGGCGCCGGCCGGAATGGCTAGGATCGCGTCGTCGAAATCCTCCCCCCGCAGCAGCTCGACCGGCTCGTCCTTGTCGCGGTCGCGCCAATAGGAGTCGAAGTCGGGCCGCGCGCCCGGCTTTCCGGCGCCCGCGCCGAGCTGGTCCCAGAAAGGTTCGTTGGGCCAGTAGGTCAGGCCGTCGGAGGCGGAGAACGCGGTCGGCCGGTAGGCGGCGTTCGGGCGCCTCGGTGTGGCCTGGCGTCCGAAACGTAGCGCCGCAATAGCGCGCCGGTCCGCCGACAGTCCGATCTCGCGCAACTGGTGGAAATAGCGCACCTCCACCCCGCGCTGCGCGAGCACGCCGGCGATCGGCGCCACCACGACTTCGCCGAAACCCGCCTGCGCTTCGTACGAGAACGCGCCCTTATAGGTGCCGATCATGCGCAGCGTGACCTGCAACGCGGTGCCGGCGCCGAAATCGGGACGGTCGAGCCTGCCCTCGACATATTGGAACATCGAGTCGTAGAGCGAGCGGACCATCGTGCAATTCTCGGCCGAGAGGCGCTCGGCGCCGTGGCCGACCAGCCAGTCGCGGAACTCGATCAGGTCGAGCTCGGCGAGCGTGCGGCCGCCGAGCAGGACATCCTCGACGATGCCGATGAACAGCGCGATCCCGACATCGACGAGTTGCGCCGCCACGTCGCCGGCGAGCTTCGTACCCTGGCGCATCGGCAGCGCCGCCTTGACGCCGCGCAGATGGGCGGCGATGTCCGGCGCGCGGCGCGCGATCTCGCGCGGCGGCGCCTCGGCGATGGAGGCGGCCCAGCGATGGGCGAGCCGCATCCCCTCCAGCGCGCCGAGACGGGCTCCCGGCGCGGCGAGTCGCGCGGGCAGCCAGTCGGCGTCCGAGCCGGTCGCCGATTCGAATGCCGGGCGCAGCCGGAGATGCGGCTCGGCCACGAGATGCCGGTCGAGCGGATGCGGCGCGCCGGGCGCGGGACCCATCGCGGCCGCCATCGCCGCCACCCGCTCGATCAGATGCACCGCCGCCCCCCAGACCGAAAGCCCGTCGGCGCCCATGCCGGGCGCGCCGGCGGCGGCGGGCCAGGCGACGGTGACGAACTTCTCGCCCCGGTCGTAGCCGATCTTCGCGCCGGCGTGCGGCTTCATCGCCTGGTCGAGGGAGCGGATGCGCTGGCCCGGGTTCGGATGCCATTCCGCATAGGCGCGGCGCAGCAGCTCGAACGCGTTCTCGTAGAATCCGAACCAGATATGCAGCCCGTGCTCGATCGCCCTTCCCTGGACGTCGCGGCCGCTCGCGCATTTGCCGCCCAGGCGCCAACCCATTTGATAGATCGTGACCCGGTGGCGCGCGCGGAGCTCGGGCGTGGCGGTGAGCTCGAAGGCGGCGGCGAGCCCGGCCATGCCGCCGCCGACGATCGCGATGCGCCGGACCGCCATGCCCGGCCGGCGCCTAGGAAGGCTGGCCCTGGGCGAAGGAACGCGCCCGCGCCAGATCGGCGAGCGCGCCCGAGCGCTCGAAACTCTCCGCCGCGGCGGCGAGATCGGCCCGTCCGCGCCGGTTGTCGTCCCCGCCGTGCCGCCCGGCGTAGAGATGCAGCAGCCCGGCCTCGTGCGCCATGCCGAGCCGCT
>JASHSH010000222.1 GCA_030040955.1 Rhodospirillales bacterium | reverse complement strand
ATGCTGAAGGGCGAGGCCAAGCGCGCCGACCGCATCGACGCGGTCGCCATCGTCACCCCGAACAACCTCCACCACGCGCCGGCCAAGGCGTTCCTGGAGGCCGGCTTCCATGTGATCTGTGACAAGCCGCTTACCACCACGCTTTCCGACGCGCTCGACCTCGCCGCCGCGGTCAAGCGCACCAAGCTGGTGTTCGGGCTTACCCACAACTACACCGGGTATCCGATGGTTCGTCAGGCGCGCGAGATGGTGGCCAGCGGCGCGCTCGGCAAGCTGCGCGTGATCCAGGCGCAATACGCCCAGGACTGGCTCGCCACCCCGCTCGAGCGTACCGGTCAGAAGCAGGCGGCCTGGCGCACCGATCCCAAGCGCAGCGGTCCGGCCGGCTCGCTCGGCGACATCGGCACGCATGCCTATAACCTGGCCTGCTTCGTCACCGGTCTTGCCTGCGACTCGGTGGCCGCCGACGTCACCACTTTCGTCGCGGGCCGCAAGCTCGACGACAATGTCCACGTCATGCTGCGCTTCAAGGGCGGCGCGCGCGGCATGCTGTGGGCGAGCCAGGTCGCCAGCGGCAACGAGAACAACCTGCGATTGCGCATCTATGGCGAGAAGGCGGGCCTGGAATGGCACCAGGAGGAGCCCAACTATCTTCTGTTCACTCCGCTCGGCGAAAATCCGCGACGGCTGAGCCGCGGCGGCGCCGGGGCGCTGCCGGTCGCGGCGCACGCCACCCGCGTCCCCGCCGGCCATCCCGAGGGCTATATCGAGGGCTTCGCCCAGCTCTACGCCGACCTCGCCGAGCAGATCGGCGCGCGCATCGAGCGGCGCAAGCCCGACCCGGCCTCGCTGCTGGTCCCCGGCGTCGTCGAGGGCGTTGACGGGGTGCGCTTCATCGCCGCCGTGCTGGATTCGGGCCGGCGCGACGGCGCCTGGGTGAAGCTGGGGCGGTAGCTAGCCCTCGGCCAGCACGCGCTCGATCGCGAGGCCGAGCGAAAGCAGCCTTTCGTCGTCGCCGCCGCGCGCCAGGAACTGGATGCCGGTCGGCATGCCGCCGCGGTCGCGGCCCGAGGGCAGCGCGAGCCCGCACATGCGGAAATAGTTGCCGATGACGCAATAGTGCAGCACGTGCAGGTTGGTGCGGCGGAACAGATCGTCGTCGGCGTCGAGCGGCGCGATCGCCGGCGCGGTGACCGGTGTCGCCGGAGTGAGCAGCAGCGCGTCCCCCAGCTCCGCCTCCAGCAGGCCGATCAGACGCTCGCGCTCGCGCTGGATCGCGATCAGATCATGGCCGGCGATGGCCCGGCCGAGCAGGGCGCGGGCCACCACCCGGCGGTCCATCCGTTGGGCGTCGGCCGATTCGTAATGCGCGCGCTGCTCCGCATAGGCCTCGGCGGTGACCAAGGCGCCGTGCTTCGCGGTCACCGCGCGTGCCTCGTCGATCACAGGCAGCGCGCGGCGCATCACGCGGGCGCCGGCGGCGGACAGCAGCGCGGCCGCGCCTTCCATGTTGGCCGCGACATCGGAATCGAGTCCGCTCGGCACGGCGTCATGGACCAGTATGGTGACTCCGGCAAGCTCGGCGCGCCGCACGGGGGAAGCCACCGCGCCGCGCAGCGCCATGTCGATCAGCACGCAGTCCTCGACCGAGCGCGCGAGCGGCCCGATGGTGTCGAGCGTGCGCGACAGCGGGAACACGCCCTTGCGGTCGATGCGGCCTTCGCTGGTCTTGAACCCGACGATGCCATTGAACGAGGCGGGGTTGCGGATCGAGCCACCGGTGTCGCTGCCGATGGCGCAGGGCGCGAGCCCGGCCGCCACCGCCACCGCCGAACCCGACGAGGAGCCGCCCGGAATGCGCGGAGTCTTCGTATCGTGCGGGTTGACCGGCGTGCCGAAATGCGGGTTCAGGCCCAGTCCCGAGAACGCGAACTCGCTGAGATTGGTCTTGCCGAGCGCCACCATGCCGGCCTCGGCGAGCGCTTGGGCGATCGGCGCGTCGCGCTGCGCGGGTGTTGCATCGCGGAACAGCGCGGAGCCGGCCGTGGTCGGCGTGCCGGCGAGGTCGACCAGGTCCTTCCAGGCGAACGGCACGCCGTCGAGCGGGCCGCGCGGGCGGCCTTCGGCGCGACGCCTCGCGCTTGCCTCCGCCTCGCGCCGGGCGCGTTCGGGGGTCAGCGTGATGAACACGGGATTGGCCCGCGCGCGGCCGATTCGTTCGAGGAAGAAGTCTGCCGCCTCCACCGGATGCAGCGTGCCCGCCGCGATGGCGCGGCCGATGGCGGCGGCGGACTGGCGTTCGAGCGGCGCGCTCACGCCGCGAAGGTCCAGCGGCATCCCGGGCCGCGCGGCAGAAGCGCGTCGATCGCCACGAACAGCTCGCTGCGCTGGGCATCGGACAGTTGCACGAAAGGCGGCAGCACGCGCGCCCAATCCGCCTTCCCCGTGATCTCGGCTTGGAGCGCCTTCAGCGCCGGGATCAACGGGCGCGACTCGATCGCGCGGCGCAACCCGTCGAGGCGGGCGCGCAACGACTCCGCCTCTGTGTCGCGGGCGCGGTCGCGCGCGGCGTCGCGTACCCGCGCGGCCAGCGGCGCGGTGAAGTTGACCGTGCCCGAGATGCAGCCCGCCCCGCCGGCGCGCAAATTCGGCAGCAGGAAAATCTCGCTGCCGCAATAGACGGCGAGGCCCGGGATGCGCTTCAGCAGGGTCTCGGCATAGTTCCAGTCGCCCGAGCTGTCCTTCACGCCGGTGACGATGCCGGGGAAGGCCCCGATCAATCTCTCGACCAGCGAATGCGGGATCGGCACCGCCGAGATTTGCGGAATGTGATAGAGGTACAGCCGCATGCGCGCGTCCGCCACGCCTTCGATCACGCGGGCGTAGAAGGCGAACAGCCCGTCCTCCGGTGGATTCTTGTAGAAGAAGGGCGGCAGCAGAAGTTGGCCGCCACAACCCAGGCCGAGCGCGTGGCGCGCATATTCGGTTGCATCGCCGGCGGAGGGCGCTCCCACGCCCGGGATCATCCGCGAAGCCGGCAGCCCCGCCTTCACCAGCCCTTCGAGCAGGCCGAGCCGCTGCTTCATCGAGAGTGAATTGGCCTCGCCGGTGGTGCCCAGCATCGACAGCCCGTCGCAGCCGTTGTCCAGCAGCCAGCGCCCATGCTCGACCATGCGCGGCAGGTCGGGCTCGAGGGAGGCGGTGAGCGACGTGAGCAGCGCGCAGATCACTCCCTTGGGGGCGATCGGACGGGCAAGATTGGCGGCGAGGCCGGCGGCTACGTTCATGGCGGGAATGGAGCGGGTTGCGGGTCGCGGAGGGTCCCGCCCGGCAGGGGGAAAGTCAAGGCGCGCCAGGGGTTGTGGGGCTTCGCTGCGGCGCTACTGGCATGCCCCTTTTTCCGTTGCCAGGGGGGCGGATTTGAGGGGAGCATGGCGGAAACAGAAAATGTCGGGAGGGGAGGATGCCGTCGAAATCCGCTTTGCCCCGCGCCTGCGCCCTGGTCGGCCCGTATGGCAGCGGCAAGACTACGCTGCTGGAGGCCCTGCTGTTTGCCTCGGGGTCGATCCCGCGTAAGGGCAGCGTGACCGAGGGAACCTCTGTCGGCGACACTTCGCCCGAGGCCCGGCAGCGCAAGATGAGCGTCGAGGTCAATGTCGCCGCCGGAACCTATCTCGGCGACAAATGGACCTTCCTCGACTGCCCCGGCTCGATCGAATTCCAGCAGGACAGCTTCAACTCGCTGATGGTGGCGGATGCCGCCGTCGTCGTGGTCGAGCCCGAACCGAGCCGCGCGGTCATGGTCGCGCCGATGCTCAAATTCCTCGACCATCGCAAGATCCCGCACCTCGTCTTCATCAACAAGGTGGAGACCGGCGAGCTGCGGCTGAAGGAGATACTCGACGCGCTGCAGACGGTCTCCGAGCGGCCGCTGGTGCTACGCCAGCTTCCGCTGCGCAGCGGCGATTCGATCACCGGCTATGTCGATCTGATCAGCGAGCGCGCCTACAAGTACAAGCCGGGCCAGGCTTCCGAGCTCGACAAATTGCCGCCGAGCGCGCAGGACGAGAAGCAGGCGGCGCGCCAGGAGATGCTGGAGGACCTCGCCGATTTCGACGACAAGCTGCTCGAGGCGCTGCTATCCGACGTGGTGCCGTCGAGCAAGGAAGTCTACGACTATCTGACCAAGACGCTGGCGAGCGATCTCGTCGTGCCGGTGCTGATCGGCTCGGCGGCCAACGATCACGGCATCCGCCGCCTGCTGAAATCGCTGCGCCACGACGTGCCCGACGCGACCGCGACCGCCGCGCGGCTCGGACTCCCCTCGGGCACCGGGCCGCTCGCCCGCGTGTTCAAGACCGTGCATGCCGCGCATACCGGCAAGCTCTCCTTCGCGCGCGTCTGGCGCGGCGATTTCGCCGAGGGCGGCCAGGTGAAGGGCGTCCGCCCGTCCGGCCTATTCGCGGGGGGAGGCACCAACCTGGTCAAGATCGCCAAGGCGGGACCGGGCGACGTGGTCGCCTTCGCGCGGCTCGATCCGGTCGCCACCGGCGAGCTGCTCGGCGCGCCCGAATCCGCGCAGGGCGACTGGCCGGCGCCGCTGCCGCCCTTGTTCTCGCTCGCCGTGCATGCCGAGAAGAAGCAGGACGAGGTCAAGCTCACCGGCGCGCTCACCCGCCTGGTCGAGGAGGACCCGTCGCTCTCCTTCGCGCACAATGCCGACACCAACGAGCTGGTGCTGTGGGGCCAGGGCGAGATCCATCTACTGGTCTCGCTCGAGAAACTGAAAAGCCGGTTCAACCTGGTGGTGACCGGAAGGCGGCCGCAGGTGCCCTACAAGGAGACGATCCGCAAGTCGGTCTCGCAGCACGGTCGCCATAAGCGCCAGAGCGGCGGCCACGGCCAGTTCGGCGACATCCACATCGACATCCAGCCGATGCCGCGCGGCTCGGGCTTCCAGTTCGCCGACAAGATCGTCGGCGGCGTGGTTCCCAAGCAGTACATCCCGGCGGTGGGCGAGGGCGTCGAGGACTATCTCAAGACCGGCCCGCTCGGCTTCCCGGTGGTCGACATCAAGGTCACCCTGACCGACGGCAGCTACCACACGGTCGACAGTTCCGACCAGGCGTTCAAGACCGCGGCGCGCATCGCCATGAGCGAGGGCATGCCGAAATGCGAGCCGGTCCTGCTCGAGCCGATCCTCGCGGTCGAGATCGCCGTGCCGAACGATTACACATCGAAGGCGCAGCGGATCATTTCCAGCCGGCGCGGGCAGATCCTCGGCTACGGAGCCAAGGACGGGTGGACGGGCTGGGACGTGGTCTCCGCCCATCTGCCCCAGGCCGAGATGGGCGACCTGATCATCGAGCTGCGTTCGCTGACCATGGGCGTGGGCACCTTCTCGTGGAAGTTCGACCATCTCCAGGAGTCGGTCGGACGCGGCGCCGACAAGGTGGTCGAGGAGCGCAAGGCGGCGCTCGCCGCGCATTAGGCGCGGGCCTTGCCGGGCGAAGGCAGGGCGGGGCATTCTCGCCCTGACATGGCATCCCGGACCCCTTCCCAGCCGCGCGCCGCACTGGTCACCGGCGCGGCCAAGCGCATCGGACGCGCGATCGCGCTGGCCCTCGCCCGCGACGGCTGGGCGGTCGCGGTGCACTACAACAATTCGGCCCGCGAGGCGGAGACGGTGGTCGCCGAGATCGCCCGCGCGGGCGGCAAGGCGGTGCCGCTCGGCGCCGACCTGGGCGTCGAGGCCGAAGCGGCGACGCTGGTGCCGCGCGCGGTGGCGGCGCTCGGCGCACTCGGCTGCCTGGTCAACAATGCCTCCCGCTTCGAGCGCGACTCGGCGGCCAACGCCACCCGCGCGTCCTGGGACGCGCATATGGAGACCAATCTGCGCGCGCCCTTCGTGCTGATTCAGGCATTCGCCGCGCAGCTGCCGGCGGACGCCGAGGGCGCGGTCGTCAACCTGCTCGACGAGCGGGTGTGGAACCTCACGCCGCATTTCACCTCCTACACGGTGAGCAAGGCGGGATTGTGGGCGCTCACCCAGACGCTGGCCTTGGCATTGGCCCCGCGCATCCGGGTCAACGGCATCGGCCCGGGCCCGACGCTGCCGAGCCCGCGCCAGACCGAGGCGCAATTCGCGCGGCAGAGCGCCGCGATGCCGCTCAAGCGGGGCACCACGCCGGAGGAGGTCGCCGAGGCGGTGCGCTACCTGATCGGCGCGCGCGCGGTGACCGGGCAGATGATTGCGCTCGACGGCGGCCAGCATCTGATGTGGTCGTCGGCCGGCGCGCCGGCGGAGGAGTGAAGGATGGGCGTCGATCCGCGTCCCCGCTTGGCCTCGGCCGAGGCCGCGCTGCGCTGCGTGATGTTGCGCGATCTGGTGATCCAGGCGCGCATCGGCGTGCACGAAGGCGAGAAGCGGGCCGCGCAACGGGTGCGCATCAACCTCGAGCTCGCGGTGCGCGAGGGCGAGGGAGCGATCGGCGACCGCCTGGCCTCCGTCTACGACTACGAGCCGCTGGTCGAGGGTGTGCGCCGCATTGTCGCCTCGGGACATGTGAATTTGGTCGAGACCCTCGCCGAACGCATTGCTGCGCTTTGCCTGGCCGACGCGCGCGTGCGCATCGCCCGCGTCCGGGTCGAGAAGCTCGACCTGTTCCCCGACGCGGTCTCGGTCGGGGTCGAGATCGAGCGGGTTTCGCGCTTGCCATGAACCGCCGCCCGTCACGGCGTTCGGCGGGCCTTGCGCAAGGCCAGGGAATCCGGGGCTTTGGCGATTCGGACCGGAGGACTTGTGCACAGCAGGGCGTGGCGAGGCCCATGCAGGCTTCGATTCCGTCCCGTGTCGGAGCGATTACCGATCCTTTGCGGAGCGCAATTGCTAACCCATTGAATTACAATCGAGCCATTGCCTGTGCCCATGAAATAGGCAAACTGATCAATAGCTAGGAGTCGGGCCGTGCGGACCATCGTCGCGGCGCATTATCGACAGAGTTATCCCCAGAAATCGTGGATATCGTGGCGCGCGCGGCCGGGCTGTGTCGGAGCGCACAGGGCCGGCACCAGGACACGCGGTCGGATTTGACAGTGACTAGGAACGAGAGCGGAGTTCCGGCCGAGGAGATTGGCGTCGGAGTCATCGCCGATCACCTGCGCCGCATGCCCTCGGCACCCGGCGTCTACCGGATGCTGGGTCGCGCCGGCGAAGCGCTCTATGTCGGCAAGGCGAAGAACCTGAAGAAACGGGTCACCGCCTATGTCCATCCCGATCGCCTGCCGGGACGGCTGCGCCGCATGATCGACGAGACCGCGGACATGGAGGTGATCACCACCCATACCGAGGTCGAGGCGCTGCTGCTCGAATCGAATCTGATCAAGCAGCTCGGGCCGCGCTACAACATCCTGCTCAGGGACGACAAGTCCTTCCCCTATATCCTGATCACGCGCGACCATGAATGGCCGCAGATCGTGAAGCATCGCGGCGCGCGCAGCCGTAAGGGGGAATATTTCGGCCCGTTCGCCTCGGCGGCGGCGGTGAACGAAACGCTCTCCCTGATGCAGCGCGCCTTTCTGCTGCGCTCTTGCTCCGACACCGTGTTCGCGGCTCGTACCCGACCCTGCTTGCTGCATCAGATCAAGCGTTGCAGCGCACCTTGCGTCGGACGCATAGATCGCAACGATTACGAAGGGCTGGTCGACCAGGCGCGCGCCTTCCTCTCCGGCCACAGCCAGGCCGTGCAGCGCGACCTCGCCGAGCGCATGGAGGAGGCGAGCGGCGCCAC
>JASHSH010000221.1 GCA_030040955.1 Rhodospirillales bacterium | reverse complement strand
TCGGAGGTCTTCGGATTGTGCGTGCCATCCTTGAATCCCATCAGGTTGCGCGGCGTCTTGCCCGGCCCGAAATCGGCATTGAAGCCGGATTGCGACCAGCGCATCTGGGCCACGCCGTAGGCGAGCCGCACGAGTTCGCGCACCGCGTGGAAGGCGACCTGCGGATCGTCGGCGCAGGCCTGCACGGAAAGATCGCCGCCGGTGCGCGCCTCGATCAGCTGGTCGCCGACGAATTTGGGCAAATCGACGAAGGCTTCGGGCCGGCGAGACGCCAGCCCGTAGCGATCCTTTCCTTCCTTGGTGAACAAGCTGGCGCCGAGACCGAAGGTGACGGTCAGGCGCGAGGGCGGCAGTCCGAGCGCGTCTCCCGAATCGGCGCCGTAAGAATCGTCGGCGTTCGGCAACTGGGCCGGCCGCCCGGCGCACATCTGCGCGGCGGCCAGCGTCCAGCCCCGGAACAGGCGGATTACGTCGTCGCGATCCTTCGCCTCGAGATCGAGCGCGGCGACATAGGTGTGGCCTTGCAGGGGCGTGACGATCCCGCTCTGATGCGCGCCCCAGAACGGCTCGGCCCGCGACTTGTCGGCGTCGGCAAGGTCGGACGCGTCCGACACAGAAGCGGCCGCGCCCTGCGCGGCGCCGAGACCGGCGCCGGCCACCGCGGCCAGCTTGGCCGTGGAGGTCAGGAAATCGCGCCGGGACGCGCCGCCATTCTCCCGTTCGGTCACTTCGTCGCCTCGACCAGGGCGTTCACATCGTCCTCGACATAATAGAACCCCTTGCCATCGGGCGTCATCGCGATGCCGAACAGATCGCCGTTGCCCGGCGGGCTTTGCGCCTGGTCGGAGTCGATCCATTGGGCGTAGAGCTGCTTGCCCTTGGCCGGATCGACCTCGATCACCTGGCCGTTGAGCGCGTTGCATACCAGGAGATGCCCGTTGGGCACGAGGACGAGGGCGAGCGGCCGCTTGAGCAGCCCGTCCTGCGTCACGGTCTTGCCGGTTCCGGCGCTGTCCTTGCGCGTCGCCGCTTCCGGAATCGCGGCGATGCGGTTGCCCACCGCGTCGGAGACGTAGAGCGTGCCGTCGGCGGCGAGCGCGAGGCCGGTGGGGCCGACCAGGAACGCGTCCTTATCGGCGCGCTGGCCGAATCCGTCGCCGATCACCGTGCGCGCGGAGATCGCCGGCGGCTTGCCCTCGGCGATGGCGAGGTCGAGCCGCAGCACGGTGGCCTTGGTCACGGTCACGGGAAATCCCGTCTTGGGATCGGTGACCTCCGGACCGGGCACACCGAAACCGGCCATGCTGATGAACAATGTGGCCGTCGATCCCTGGTCGATGGTCGCGACATTGCCCCACGGATCGTTGATGTCGGGACCGGTCCAGACGGCGGCGACTTGGCCCTGCGCGTCCAGCACGATCAGGCAGCCGTCTCCCTTGGTGCGGGTGGTACCGTCGGTGGAAGGCGTGCTGCCGACGATGACCCAGCCGCTTTTCAGCATGGTCATCGCCGTCGTCAGTCCGATTCCGCCCGGGCACTGCGCCAGATTCTGCGGAAGCTTGGCGAACAGCACGGTCTTCTTCGTGGTCGGATTGTAGTCGACGATGGTCGTGCCGGTGCCTTGCAGGTTCGACATGTTGTTGAAATTGTCGACCAGCACGTCGTCCTTCTGGATGCGTCCCGCCGAGATCGGAGCGACCACGATCGCATAGGGGTTGAGATCGCCGTTGTCGGTGACCGTCGAGAAGCGCGTGACGTGCCGGTGCAGCGTCTCCAACAGGCCCTGCGGGTCGGCGAGCGCCGGGCCGGGCAGGGCAATCGCCAGCGCACCGAGAACGGCGGCCAGGCGGCGGGCGCGCTGCTCAGAACGTGATGTTGGTGCGGAGGCCGATGACAAGCTCATTGGCGATCTCCTGGCTGGGCGCGTTCGGATTGGCGAGTCCCGCGCCGGGATTGAACACATATTGCACATCGGGCTGCAGCTGCAACCAGGGAGCAACCTCGTACTGATAGGTCGCCTCGATAAAGGTCTCCGAGCTGCGCGCCGGCGTGAACTGACCGGTGAAGAACTGGGTGTCGCGGTCGAGGCTGGAGGCGGCCGGGCTCACGCGCGCGTATCCCAGCCCCAGGCCCACCGTGTCGTCATCGCGGTGCAGAAAGGGCTCGTGCATGATGGCGCCGAGATTGGCGCTGAAGTCGATCAGGTTGCGGTCGATCTCCGGCGTGCCCATGGCGCGGGCGAAGACATTGATCGTGCGGTCGGATTCTTGGGGATCGACCCAGACGGTCTGGTCGGCGACCGCGTAGATGCTGTAATCGCCCTGGTGCTCGAGCGGAATGCCGGTGCTGGCGGGGTTGGCGAGCGAGAGGCCGGTGTTGTCGAGGCGCTGGTCGGCGAACTTCTCGCTGTCGTACCAGAAGCCGAGCTTGTAGGTGCGCGCCAGCGGCTCGGGCTGATCGGCATAGAGCATGGTGCCGTTCGACGGATAGGAATACTGGAGTTCCGCGATCGCCAACCCGCCGCCGTTGGTGGGGAAGCTGGTGCCGGAGGGGTTGTTCTGCTGCGGATCGCCGACATTGCTGCGGTCGGGGCTGCCGTTGAACAGGCCTCCGAGCACGGTCCACGCGTCGTCGATGTGATAGCGCCCGCGCACGCCCGGAGCGGAGAGGGGATAGGCAGGACCCCCGCCGGGCAGGTCGGCCGAGGGAAGCATCGGCCAACCGAACATCGTGTTGACGAACAGAAGCGCGCTCTGGCTGACGATGAATTCCTGATCGAGACTCTG
>JASHSH010000220.1 GCA_030040955.1 Rhodospirillales bacterium | reverse complement strand
ACCGAGCGCGACATGATCTGCCGCAAGTTCCCCATCGCCCGCGTGGTCGAGATGGCGTGCGACGGCACCATCGCGGACGCCTCGACCATCGCTGCGCTGGGCCTCGCCCGCATGCGGGGGATGGTGTAGGGGCGAACAGCATTCGTGCCTTGAGATGGCGTGCGCCTCATGGTTCGAGACGGACCGCTCCGCAGTCCTCCTCACCATGAGGGTTCAATTGCCCTCGTCCTGAGGAGGGGCGGCACGCCCCGTCTCGAAGGACGAGGATGGCGCCCCCTAAATCATCGCCAGCATGCCGCCGTCCACCAGGTGCCACGAGCCGGTGATGAAGCTCGCCTCGTCGGAGAGCAGGAACGCCGCCAGCCGCGCCACCTCGATGGGCTGGCCGATGCGCCCGAGCGCGTGCTTCGATCCCCATTCCCTGATCTTGGCCTCGGGATCGTCGGGCCGGTACATGGCGGCGGCGCCGCGCGAAAGCGGCGTGTCGATGGTCGCCGGGCAGATCGCGGTCACCCGGATGTTCTGCGGCCCGTGGTCGATCGCCATCACCCGCGTCATCGCCAGCACCGCGCCCTTGGTCGCGCTGTAGGCGGCGACCTCGGCCTGGGTCGCGTGCGCCTGCACCGAGGACATGTTGACGATCGCCCCGCCGCCGCCCGCGGCCATCAACGGGATCACATGCTTGGAGAGCAGGAAGATCGCGGTCAGGTTCACGTCGATCACGCGGCGCCAGTCCTCCTCCGACATGGTCACCACGGTGCCATGCAGCTCGAGGCCGGCGCAGTTGAACAGGCCGGTGACGCGGCCCAGCGACGCGGCCTTGTCGGCCACGCGCTTGCAGTCCTCGGACCTGGTGAGATCGGCCGCGATGGAGTGGATGTTCGTGCCCGCGAGCGAGGTCAGCGCGGCGGCATTGACATCGGCGGCGACCACCGTCGCGCCCAGTTCCGCGAAGTGCAACGCCGAGGCCCGGCCGATGCCCGAGGCCGCGCCGGTCACCACCACCACGCCCGAAAGCTGCGCCACGAACGTCCCCTCACCCCGGCAGCCGATAGACGCGCAACGCGGTCGAGCGATAGAGCTTGCGCGCCTCGTCCTCGCTCGCGCCCGCGATCACCTCGTCGACGAGATCGACCCAGGCCGGATAGGCGTGGGTGAGATCGGAGACCGGCCAGTCGCTGCCGAACATCGCGCGGTCGAAGCCGAAGCAGTCGATGGCATGCGCGACATACGGCTTCACCTGCTCCTTGGTCCAGCTCGCATGGTCGGCCTCGGTGATCGCGCCCGAAATCTTGCAGGTGACGTTGGGCAGTCGGGCGAGTTCGCGCATCTGGCCCCACCAGGGCTCGCGCAGCCCGTGCTTGATGCCCGGCTTGCCAATATGGTCGAGCACGAACTGGACCTCGGGGCAACGGCGCGCCAGCTCGATGGCGAACACCATTCCCCAATGCCGGATGCAGATGTCGAACACCAGGCCGCGGCGCCCGATCAGCTTCACCGCCTCGATGAACCCCGGCTCGATGCAGAAGGACTGGTCGGTCTCGGACTGGATCAGCCGGCGGATGGCGCGCAGTGTGGGGAAGCGCAGCAGCGAATCGAGGTCGCGCGCGATCCCGGCGCCGCGCTCGCAGGGGAGATGCGCGACCATGCCGGCGAGCCGCGCGTCCTTGTCGGCGATCTCCTGGACGAAGACCGCCTCGTCGAGGTTGCGCCCCGGGGCGACATCGACCTCGACGAAGACGAAGCGCTCCACCTGCACCTTGCCGCGCGCGGCGTCGAACTCCCTCAGCAGATGCGTGCGGTTGATCTTGGGAACGCCCGCCATCCAGGGGTAGGACAGGCGCCCGACATCGTAGAGATGCACATGCGTGTCCACGATCGGGAAGTTTGGCATGCCGTCTCCTCTCTCCCGGCCGTCGGGGCCGCGCGGACCGCTCAGTAGGGATTGGCGATCGGCAGATGCTCGGCCGGATACAGGGTGATCACCTTGCAGCCCTTGTCGGTGACCACGACCTCCTCCTCGATGCGCGCGGCCGACATGCCGTCGGTGGCCGGGCAATAGGTTTCGAGCGCGAACACCATGCCGGCCTTGATCTCGGTCGGCTCCTGGAACGAATTCAGCCGGCTGATGATCGGCCGCTCGTGCAGCCCGAGCCCGAGCCCGTGGGCGAATTCGAGGCCGAACGCCTCCATCTCGCCCTTGAACCCGATCTCCTCCGCCTTGGGCCAGCATTCGGCGATATGGTCGGCGCGCACGCCCGGCTTGATCATGGCGATCGCCCGGTCGATCCATTCGCGCGCGCGCTTGTAGGCGTCCTTCTGCGCATCCGTCGCGCGGCCGACATTGAAGGTTCTGTAGTAGCAGGTGCGATAACCCATGTGCGAGTGGATGATGTCGAAGAAGGCTTGGTCGCCGGGACGGATGAGGCGGTCGGTGAAATTGTGCGGATGCGGCGAGCAGCGCTCGCCCGAGATCGCGTTGATCGCTTCGACGCAGTCCGATCCCTTCTCGTAGAGGTCCTGGTTGGCGAGCGCGACGATCTGGCTTTCGCGCACGCCCGGCTTGAGCGCTTCCGAGATGCGCTGGTAGGTGCCGTCGACCATCGCGGCCGAGACGTTGAGCAGCATCAGCTCGTCCTGGCTCTTGATCTCGCGCGCGTCCAGCATGACCTGCTGCGCGTCGCGCACCTCGATGCCCAGCCGCTGGAGCTCGAACAGCATCGGCAGCTCGACCAGATCGACGCCCAGCGGCATCTTGTCCACGCCCTCCTCCTTCAGGATGGCGTGGATCTCCTCGGCGGCCTTGCGCAGCAGACCGACATTGGGATGGATCGCGCCGCGCAGGCCGAGCAGCCCGGCCCGGCAATGATCGTGGTGCAGCCAGGGCGCGTAGAGCCGGTGGTGCCGCGCCGCCGAACCGAAGTCCCAGACATAGGGGTCGCCATTGCCGGTAAGCAGGCAGTAGCGCGTCATCTTGTCGCGCGCCCATTCGCCGATCACGGTCGAAGAGATGTAGCGGATATTGTGCTGATCGAAGGTGAGGACGGCGCCGAGATCGGACTTGGCGAGCGCTTGGCGGGTGCGCCCCAGGCGATATCGATGCAGCCGGCGGAAATCCACCCGTTGCTCGAAATCGACGGCCATCTGGCCGAGGGCCTGGAGCGGCCGGCTCCAGTCGTGATGGGGGTCGACATCCTCGGGGGCGACGATCTTGGGCGCGCCGACTTTTCCGGCCATTGCTTCCTCCCCCGGCGCGCCTGGGCGCCGTTCTCGAATTCATTTCATGGCCTCGACGAGCCTGTCAAATGGCCGAATTCCGCGGCCCAGCGCTGTCGCGCGCCAACTTGGCTCCGTCCAACCGCTTGGAAATGCTGCGTTGCACACCTGGGGCGGCACGGCTACGATTGGCTCCAGCGATGACCGGCGGTGGAGCCAGGGGACTGCTCCACCGGGCATGCCGGTGCATGGACTTGGTGAGGGAGGTTTGCATGAATCGACATCTGCTGGCGGCCGGCTTCGGCCTGGCCGTCCTCGGTCTTGCCGCGTCGGGCGAGGCGAAGACCTTCGTCTACTGCTCGGAAGGCAGCCCGGAGAATTTCTATCCCGCGATCAACACCACCGGAACCTCGTTCGACGCCTCGTCGCGGCAGATCTACAGCCGCCTGGTCGAGTTCAAGCTCGGCACCACCGAGGTCGAGGCCGGACTGGCCGAGAGCTGGGACGTGGCGCCGGACGGGCTGGCTTACACCTTCCACCTGCGCAAGGGGGTGAAGTGGCAGACCACCGCCGGATTCACGCCGAGCCGCGACTTCAACGCCGACGACGTGATCTTCAGCTTCGAGCGGCAGTGGAAGACCGACAACGCATATTTCAAGGTGACCAGCGACAACCATTCCTACTTCAACGACATGGACATGCCGTCGTCGCTGAAGTCGATCGACAAGGTCGACGACTATACGGTGCGCTTCAGCCTGAACACGCCGAACGCACCGTTCCTCGCCAACATGGCGATGGATTTCGCCTCGATTGAGTCGAAGGAATACGCCGACAAGATGCTGGCCGCCGGCACGCCGGAGAAGGTCGACCAAGAGCCGGTCGGCACCGGGCCGTTCCAGCTCGAGAGCTACCAGAAGGACGCGATCATCCGCTACCAGGCGAATCCAAGCTTCTACAAGGGCAAGGTGAAGGTCGACAGCCTGGTCTTCGCGATCACCCCCGATGCCTCGGTGCGCTTCGCCAAGCTGAAGTCCGGCGAATGCGACCTGATCCCCTACCCGGCGCCGGCCGACGTGCCCGCGATGCGCAGCGACAACAGCCTGAAGGTGCTCGATCAGGCGGGCCTGAACATCGCCTATCTTGCCTTCAACACCTCGAAGAAGCCGTATGACGACATCCGCGTGCGCCGCGCTGTCGACATGGCGATCAACAAGAAGGCGATCGTCGACGCCGTGTATCTCGGCTTCGGCATTCCCGCCAAGAACCCGATTCCGCCCTCGATGTGGTCCTACAACGACGCCGTGAAGGACTACGATTACGACCCCGACGGCGCGAAGAAGCTGCTCGCCGACGCAGGGCTTGCCAACGGCTTCGACACCGACCTCTGGTTCATGCCGGTGCAGCGGCCTTACAACCCGAACGGCAAGCGGATCGGCGAGCTGATGCAGGCCGACCTCGCCAAGGTCGGCATCAATGCCAAGCTCGTCACCTTCGAATGGGGCCAGTACCGCAAGAAGCTGCAAGGCGGCGAGCCGATGCTGATGCAATTCGGCTGGACCGGCGACAATGGCGATCCGGACAACTTCCTCAACACGTTGCTGGGCTGCGCCGCCGCCAAGATCGGCGGCAACAATGTCGCGCGCTGGTGCTACAAGGACTTCGACGACCTGGTCGCCGAGGCCCAGCGTACGGCGGATCCGAAGAAGCGGACCGAGCTCTACGAGAAGGCGCAACTGGTGTTCAAGGACCAGACGCCCTGGTTCACCATCGCGCACAGCCTGCAAATCGCGGCGATGCGCGGCAACGTCGAGGGCTTCAAGCTGAGCCCGCTCGGCTATCACGACTTCTCGGAAGTCGACAAGAAATAGCCGGGAATACGCGGTGATCGCCGCCCGGGCCGGCCGGATGTGAATCTTCCGGTCGGCCCGGACCGGTGAGCCGGGATGCTGCGTTTCCTCTTCACCCGCTCCCTGCTTGTCATCCCGACTTTCGTCGGGATCACCCTGCTCGCCTTCCTCCTCGTCCATTCGGTGCCCGGCGATCCGATCGAGCTGCTCGCCGGCGAGCACGGCATCAGCGTCGAGCGCCACACCCAGCTGTTGCACGAATACGGGCTCGACCGCCCGCTCTCGATCCAATATCTCCGCTATGTCGGCCACGTGCTGCGCGGCGATCTCGGCCGCTCGCTGATCACCCATGCCCCGGTGGTGCAGGAATTCTCCCAGCTGTTCCCCGCCACCATTGAGCTCACGCTGGCCGCGGCCCTGTTCGCGACCTTGGTCGGACTTCCCGCCGGCATGATCGCCGCGGTGCGCCGCAACTCCGTGTTCGACCACGGGGTGATGGGCGCCGCGCTGGCCGGCTATTCGATGCCGATCTTCTGGTGGGGCTTGCTGCTGATCATCCTGTTCTCGAACACGCTGGGCTGGACGCCGGTCTCGGGACGCATCTCGGTCGACTACGACATCGCCCCCCGCACCGGGTTCCTGATCGTCGATTCGCTGCTGTCCGGCGAGGATGGCGCCCTCGCTTCGACGCTGAGCCACCTGATCCTGCCGGCGGTGGTGCTGGGGACCATCCCGCTCGCCGTGATCGCGCGGATGACGCGCTCGGCGATGCTGGAAGTGCTCGGCGAGGACTATATCCGCACCGCGCGGGCCAAGGGCCTCGGGCCGTTGCGGGTGATCGGGCTCCATGCCCTGCGCAACGCGCTGATCCCCGTGGTCACCGTGATCGGATTGCAGGTGGGCGTGCTGTTCACCGGCGCGATCCTCACCGAGACCATCTTCTCCTGGCCCGGCGTGGGCAAATGGCTGGTCGATTCGATCAACCGGCGCGACTATCCGGTGCTGCAAGGCGGCGTGCTGCTGATCGGCACGGTGGTGATGGCGGTCAACCTGGCGGTCGATCTGCTCTATGGCGTGATCAACCCGCGCATCCGCTACCGGCGGTCGTGATGGAAGCGGCGGTCGAATCCCGCGTCGAGGAGACGCCCGAGACGCCGCTGCGCGAGTTCTGGCGCTACTTCTCGGCCAATCCGGGCGCGCTGATCGGCCTGGGCGTCGTCGTCTTCGTGGTGCTGCTCGCCATCTTTGCCGGCGCGATCGCGCCCCATGGCCCGGCCGAAAATCACGACGACGCGTTCCTGCTGCCGCCGGTCTGGGCCGAAGGCGGCGGTTGGAACTATCCGCTGGGCACCGACGCGATCGGGCGCGACATGCTCTCGCGCCTGATCTACGGCACCCGCTTTTCGCTGCTGATCGGCTGCATCGTGGTGGCGATCTCGATGACCATCGGCGTCGCCGTGGGTCTCGCCGCCGGCTTCTTCCGCGGCACGTTCGACATTCTCGTCATGCGCCTGGTCGACATCGTGCTGACCATGCCGAGCCTGCTGCTCGCCATCGTGCTGGTGGCGATCCTCGGTCCCGGGCTGGTCAACGCGATGATCGCGGTGTCGATCACCTATCTCCCTTATTTCGTGCGCGTGACCCGCGCCGCCGTGATCGGCGAGATGGCGAAGGACTATGTGACCGCGTCGCGGGTCAACGGCGCCTCGATCCTTCGGCTGATGGCGATCACCGTGCTACCCAATTGCATGGCGCCGGTGATCGTGCAGGCGACGCTGAGCTTCTCCTCGGCGATCATCGACGCCGCCGCGCTCGGCTTCCTCGGTCTCGGCGCCCAGCCGCCGACGCCGGAATGGGGCACGATGCTCGCCGATTCGCGCGAATTCGTCCTGCGCGCCTGGTGGGTGGTCACCCTGCCCGGGCTCGCCATCCTGGTCACGGTGCTGGCGATCAATCTGATGGGCGACGGGCTGCGCGACGCGCTCGATCCCAGGTTGAAGCGCTGATGGCCCTGCTCGAGATCGAGGATCTGTCGGTCTCGTTCGCCACCCGGCGAGGGCGCCTGCGCGCGGTCGACGGCCTCACCTTCTCGGTGGCCGAGGGCGAGGTGCTCGGCATCGTCGGGGAATCCGGCTCGGGCAAGAGCGTGGCGATGCTCGCGCTGATGGGGCTGGTCGCGCGGCCGGGCGAGGTGGCGGCGGCCCGCATGGAATTCGCCGGCACCGACCTGATGTCGATCTCGGCGCGCGCGCGGCGACGCATCGCCGGCAAGGACGTGGCGATGATCTTCCAGGAGCCGATGACCAGCCTCAATCCCTGCTTCACGGTCGGCTACCAGATCGCCGAGGCGCTGCGCGCGCACGATGGCGGGACCGCGGCGGACCGCCGCCGCCGCGCCATCGAGCTGCTGGAGCAGGTGGGGATACCCGATGCCGCGCGCCGCCTGCGCGCCTATCCGCACCAGCTTTCCGGCGGCATGAACCAGCGGGTGATGATCGCCATGGCGATCGCCTGCAACCCGCGCCTGCTGATCGCCGACGAGCCGACCACCGCGCTCGACGTCACCATCCAGGCGCAAATTCTCGACCTGCTGCTCGGCCTCCAGCGCGAGCGGGGCATGGCGCTGATCCTGATCACCCACGACATGGGCGTGGTGGCGCAGACCGCCGGCCGCGTGATGGTGATGTATGCCGGGCAGGTCGTCGAGGACCGCGCCGCGGCCGCGCTGTTCGCCGGGCCGAGCCACCCGTACGCCGCCGCGCTGCTCGATGCGCTGCCGGAGCGCAGCCCGGGCGGCGACAGGCTGCCGACCATCGCCGGCATGGTGCCCGGCCTGCTCGACCGGCCCGAGGGCTGCCTGTTCCATCCGCGCTGCCGCTTCGCCGACGCGAGGTGCCGCGAAGTCGAGCCCGCGCTTAGCGCCACGCCCGGCGCGCGCGTGCGTTGCCACTACCCGCTGGGAACCGGGCGATGAACACGGCCGCCGGCGCGGATGCCGTGATCGAGGCCGCGGGGCTCGGCAAGGTCTATCGCGTCTCGCGCGGAGTCTTCGCCCCGCCCATGCCGCTCCGCGCGGTCGACGGGGTCGATTTCCGCCTGGCACGCGGGTGCACGCTCGCTGTCGTGGGCGAGTCGGGCTGCGGCAAGACCACGCTCGCGCGCCTCGCCTCGCTGATCGAGCGCCCCAGCGCGGGCAGCCTGCGGCTGGACGGCGAGGAGGCCTCGGGCGCCTCGGACCGCCGCATTCGCGCGTTGCGGCGCAAGGTGCAGATCGTGTTCCAAGACCCGTATGGATCGCTCAATCCGCGCCACAAGGTGGGTACCATCCTGGCCGAGCCGCTGGCGATCAATACGAACCTAGGAGCGGCCGAGCGGCGTGACGCCGTGCGCGCGATGATGGCCCGGGTGGGGCTGCGTCCCGAGCATTACGAGCGCTATCCCCACATGTTTTCCGGCGGTCAGCGCCAGCGCATCGCGATCGCGCGCGCGTTGATGCTGCGCCCCGATCTCGTGGTGGCGGACGAGCCGGTCTCCGCGCTCGACGTCTCGATCCAGGCGCAGGTGCTTAACTTGCTGATGGACCTCCAGCGGGAATTCGGCCTCGCCTATGTGTTCATCTCGCACGCGCTCGCGGTGGTGCGCCATATCGCCGACGAGGTGATGGTGATGTATCTGGGCCGCGTCGCCGAGCACGGACCGAAGGAAGAGGTGTTCGCCCGGCCGCGGCACCCCTACACGCGCGCGCTCCTGGCGAGTACGCCCTTCGTCGATCCCGAGCGCCGGCGCCGGCGCGAGATCGTCAAGGGCGAGCCGCCCTCGCCGCTCAATCCGCCATTGGGCTGCGCCTTCCATACCCGCTGCCCGCACGCCACCGAACGCTGCGCGATCGAGCGGCCGGAGCCGCGGCCGCTCGGCGAGACGCTGGTCGCCTGCCACCATGCCGAGGCGATCGGGTGAGCGGGTCGTTTCGGGCGGTGATCTGGGACTTCGGCGGCGTGTTCACCTCGAGCCCGCTGGCCGCATTCGCCGAATTCGAGCGCAAGCGTGGATTGCCGGCCGGCTTCATCCGCAAGGTCAACGCGACGAATTTCGACGACAATGCCTGGGCGCGGTTCGAGCGCGGCGAGACCGACTATCCCGCCTTTGCGGCGGCCTATGCCGCGGAAAGCCGCGCGCTGGGCCACGAGCTGGAGGCGGGCGAGGTGCTCGCGCTGCTCGGCGGCGCGCCCCGGCCCGCGATGGTCGAGGCGCTGCGCCGGGTGCACGCGCGGCTCCGCACGGGCTGCATCAGCAACACGCTGCCCGCCGGCGCGATGCGCGCGATCTCGTCCGCCTTCCGCGACGAGGTGATCGCGCTGTTCGACGTGGTCATCGAAAGCGCGCAATGCGGCATCCGCAAGCCCGACCCGCGCATCTATGCGCGGATGGTCGAGGCGATCGGCGTGGAGGCAGCCGCCTGCGTGTTCCTCGACGATCTCGGCGTCAATCTCAAGCCGGCGCGGGCCATGGGCATGGCGACGATCAAGGTCGACGACGCGGCCGAGGCGATTGCCGAACTCGAACGGCTGGTCGGATTTCCGCTGCGGTAGGAGGCGCCTCATCCTTCGACGCGGCCCTGCGGGCCGGCTCAGGATGAGGTGGGGCGAAAATCCTCACGGTGGTCTCGAACCATGAGGACACGGCTCAGAGATACGCGATCTGAATGGTCTCGGCGACGAGGGCCGGCTTCGTCTCGCCTTCGATCTCGACCTTGCAGTCGTAAACGAAGCGGACGGCACCCGCGATCGATTCCGCCTCCTTCAGCGTCAGGTGCAGGCGGACGCGCGCGCCGGACGGCACCGGCGCGGAGAATCGCACGCGGTTCGAGCCGTAATTGATCGTCCGGCTGCGTCCGCCGACGGAAAGCACCTCCTGCATCATGCGCGGTAGCAGAGAAAGCGTGAGGTAGCCATGCGCGATGGTGCGCCCGCCCGGCATCTCGCGCTTGGCCCGCTCGACATCGACATGGATCCACTGATGGTCGCCGGTTGCCTGCGCGAACGCGTCGATGGTCGCCTGGTCGACCGTGATCCACGGACTCGTGCCCAGCAATTGGCCGACCAGGCCGAGAAGGTCGCTGGGGCTGGCGAGTTCGCGCATTTCCGCCCCTCACGCCGCCGCTTGCGCGCCCAGCGAGCCGAAGCCGGAACCCGACTTGGCGAGGCCGGCGAGCAACGGCGCGGGGCGCAAGCTCTCGTCGCCGCTTGCGGCGGCGAAGGTTTCGAGCCGCGCGACGATGCGGTCGAGCCCGACCAGGTCGGCATGGAAC
>JASHSH010000219.1 GCA_030040955.1 Rhodospirillales bacterium | reverse complement strand
CCCGCGCTCACCGCCACCACGTCGAGCTTCTGCGGCTTCTGCACCGACGACCGCAACCCGCTCGACATCCACGAGGAAGGCCATCTCGATCATCTGATCCGCAGCGCGATCCGCTTGGGCGCGCCCACCGCGCATGTCTATCGCGCGGCGAGCCGGTCGGCGGCGCGCGGTTTCGGATTGAGCGACCGCGGACTGATCGCGCCCGGCCAGCGCGCCGACATCGTCCTGCTCGACGATCTCCAGGAATGCCGCGTCCATTCGGTGATCGCGGCCGGGCGACCCGTCGAGCCGGCGCTGTTCGAGCCGCGCAAAGGCCCCGCGCCGGTTGGGCTCGACAGCATGAGGCTCGCGCCGCTCGCCGAGGCGGACTTCGGCGCGCCGGCGACGGGACCGAGCGGACCGGTGATCGGCGTCCGCGCGGGCACCGTGGTCACCGATCATCTCACCCTCGCGCTGCCCTATCGGCGCGGGCACCGCATGCCGGATGCGGGCCAGGACGTGCTGAAGGTCTGCGTGGTCGGACGGCACGGCAAGAACCGCAATATCGGGCGCGGCTTCGTCAAGGGGTTCGGCATCGCGGAGGGTGCGCTCGCCTCCTCCATCGGACACGACAGCCACAATGTCTGCGTGATCGGCGCGAGCGATGGCGACATGGCGCTCGCCGTGAACCGGCTGATCGCGCTCGGCGGCGGGTTCGTCGCGGTCCGCGGCGGGAAAGTCATCGGCGAGCTTGCGCTTCCGCTCGCCGGCCTCGTCAGCCTCGAACCCTTCGAGCGGGTGCGCGAAGGGCTGCTGGCGCTGCGCGCGGTGGTGCGCGGAATGGGCTGCGCGCTGCCCGAGCCTTTCCTTCAGCTCGCTTTCCTACCGCTGCCGGTGATCCCACACCTGAAGATCACGGATTTCGGCGTCATTGACGTCGACCGCTTCGAACTGCTCGCGGCCTGAAGAATCCGCCTTCCAATCGGAGGAAACGAAGTTGGACTTGAAGCTTGGGGGACGGCGCGCCCTCGTCACCGGCTCGACCGCAGGCATCGGCTATGCCATCGCGGAGACGCTCGCGCGGGAAGGCGCGGCCGTGACCCTGAACGGGCGCGATGGCGCGCGGCTCGACTCCGCGCTCGCGCGAATGCGCGCCGCCGTGCCCGCGGCCAAGCTCGACGGAGTCGCGGCCGATGTCGCGACCGGCGAAGGTAGTGCGGCACTCACCCGGCGCGTGCCCGATGCCGACATATTGGTCAACAACGTGACCGGGTTCACGCAAGGGAACTTCTTCGAACTCACCGACGAGGACTGGCGGTCGGTGTTCGAGGGCACGGTGAACTCGGGCGTGCGTCTTTCCCGGTTCTATGCGCCCGGCATGCGCAACAAGGGATGGGGCCGCATCGTCTTCATTTCGAGCGAGTCGGGCATGCGCATCCCGCCCGAGTTCGTCCACTACGGCGCTTGCAAGGCGGCGCAGATCGCGGTCGCCCGCGGCCTCGCCAATGTGCTCAAGGGAACCGGCGTCACCGTGAACTCGGTGCTGCCCGGCCCTACGCTCACGGAGCGGTTCATCGCGCGGCTGGAGACGCGGGCGAAGGAAACGGGACGCTCGCGCGCCGAGGTCGAAGCCGACTTCCTCGCCGAGAGTCGGCCCTCGACTTTGCTGCGCCGATTCGCGACGCCGCAGGAGACCGCCAACCTCGTCGCCTTCGTCGCCGGCGAGGGATCGAGCGCGATCACCGGCGCCTCCCTGCGCGTCGAAGGCGGAATCGTCGATTTCCTGTAAATCGGGCCGCTACGCGCCCTGCTTGCGCTTCGCCTCGGCGCGTCGCGCGTGCAGGATGAACTCGGTATAGCCGTTCGGCTGCTCGCGTCCCTTGAACACGAGGTCGCAGGCGGCCCGGAAGGCGATGCTCGCGTCCAAGTCCGACGCCATCGGCCGGTAGTGCGGATCGCCCGCATTCTGCCGATCCACCACGGCGGCCATGCGGCGCAGCGTCGCCGTCACCTGCTCTTCGGAGACCACGCCGTGGCGCAGCCAGTTGGCGATGTGCTGGCTGGAGATGCGCAGCGTGGCCCGGTCCTCCATCAGCCCCACATTGGAGATATCCGGAACCTTCGAGCAGCCGATGCCCTGGTCGATCCAGCGTACGACATAACCGAGGATGCCTTGCGCGTTGTTGTCCAGCTCCTTCTGCACCTCCTCGGCCGACCAGTTGGGGCGTCCGGCGAGCGGCGGGGTGAGCAGATCGTCGAGCGAGGCGCGCTTGCGCGACTTCAAGGCTGCCTGCCGCTGCGCCACGTCGACATCGTGATAGTGCAACGCGTGCAGCGTCGCCGCGGTAGGCGACGGCACCCAGGCGGTGCTGGCGCCGGCGCGCGGATGCTCGATCTTGCTGGTGAGCATGTCGGCCATGCGGTCGGGCATCGCCCACATGCCCTTGCCGATCTGGGCGCGGCCGCGCAGCCCGCATTCCAGGCCGATATCCACGTTGCGGTCCTCGTAGGCCTTGATCCAGGGCGTGGCCCGGATCTCCGCCTTGCGGACCACCGGCCCGGCCTCCATCGCGGTATGGATCTCGTCGCCGGTGCGGTCGAGGAACCCCGTGTTGATGAATGCCACCCGTTCGCGCGCGGCGCGGATGCATTCCTTGAGATTGACGCTCGTGCGCCGCTCCTCGTCCATGATCCCCATCTTGACCGTGTTGCGCGCCAGGCCGAGCAGCTCCTCGACGCGGCCGAACAGGAGATCGGCGAAGGCGACCTCGTCGGGGCCGTGCATCTTCGGCTTCACTATATAGATCGATCCCTCGCGGCTGTTGCCGAGCGGACCGCCGCGGAAGTCGTGCATGGCGATGGCCGAGGTGACCAGAGCGTCCAGAATACCCTCCGGCGCGGGGCGTCCGTCCGCGCCCAGCACGGCATCCGTCATCATGTGGTGGCCGACATTGCGCACCAGCATCAGCGACCGGCCGGGCAGCAGCAGGCGCGCGCCATCGGGCGCGGTGTAGGCCCGGTCGGTGTGCAGCCGGCGCGTGACCGTGGCGCCGCCCTTCTCGAACTCGGCGCTGAGCGTGCCCTTCATCAGGCCGAGCCAGTTGCGGTAGGCGGCGACCTTGTCCTCCGCGTCGATGGCGGCGATCGAATCCTCGAGATCGATAATCGTGGTGACCGCGGATTCGATCACCAGATCGCTCACGCCGGCCGCGTCGTCCTTGCCGATCGGGTGCGCGCGGTCGATGGCGATCTTGATATGCAGCCCGTGATTGACCAGCAGGACGGCGCTCGGCTTGTCCGCCTCGCCGCGCCATCCCGCGAACTTGGCGGGCTCGGAGAGCCCGGTCTCGCGCCCGTCGGCCAGCGCTGCGATCAGGGCGCCCGCGCGCACGCGATAGAGCCGGACATCGGCGTGGCTACCGGTGGCGAGCGGTACCGCGCGGTCGAGGAAGGCGCGCGCGAAGGCGATGACCTTGGCGCCACGCGCGGGATTGTAGCGCGTGCCGCGCGCGGCCCCGCCGGTCTCCGGAATCGCGTCGGTGCCGTAGAGCGCGTCGTACAGGCTGCCCCAGCGCGCATTGGCGGCGTTGAGCGCGTACCGCGCGTTGCTCACCGGCACCACGAGCTGCGGCCCGGCGATCGACGCGATCTCGCGGTCCACCCGCGCGGTCGCGATCTCGAAGTCGGGACCTTCCGGCAGCAAATAACCGATTTCGGCGAGGAACCTGCGCTCTTCCGCGACATCGACCGGCTTGCCGCGGCGGCTGCGACACCAGTCGTCGATCTTCGCTTGCAGCGCGTCGCGCTTCTCCAGCAGCGCGTGGTTCGCAGGAGTCAAATCGACCAGCAACGATTCGAGACCCGACCAGAAGCGGGCCGGCGCGATACCGGTACCCGGCAGGGCCTCGTCGTCGACAAACATCTTCAATGTACCGGCGACGCGGAGTCCGCCGACCGCGTTCATGTCATGCATGCTTGGAAAACTCTCCGCCCCGCTCCCCGCCTTCGCGCTTACGAATATCCCGCCGCCGCGCGATGGGAAAGAGCGCACCCGCGCCCGCTCACTTGAGCTGCTCGGTACTGACCGGAGGCTCCGGATTCCCGGCGGCGGGCGCGGGCGGTTCGGGCGCCGGCGGGGCGGGAACGCCGGTAGAGGCCGTTCCGCCGGCGGGCGTCATCGTAAGCATCGCCTCCGCGCCGAGGGTGGTATCGTCGATCTGGATGGTGGCGACACGGCTGCCCCGCTGCCAGGTCATCACGCTGGTGGTGGCGCGCACCGAGGCGATTTCCTGCCAACCGTATTTGGGCATCTGCGACTTGTAGAAGTCCCAGAGGGCGGCGGAGCCGTTCCAGCGCACGTTGAGCACCAGCCGGCCGACCCAATTCTCCCCTTGCCCGAGCAGCAAGGTGCGGTCGACATCCATATGCGCGCCCTCGGGCACGGGCACGTCCGAGAACTGGCTGAAGCTCGGCGCCGGCTGCCCCTCGCCGCCCTTGGCGCTCGCTTCCATCTCGGCGGATGAACAGCCGGCAAGGCCGAGCGCGGCGGCCAGAGCGAGGGCGCGGATCGGGACGGTCGGACGCATGCGCAATCACCGCGACTCGATTCGGTCGGCGCTTTCTAGCACGCCCGGCCGACCGGCGTCATGCCTCCGCCGACCTACGGCACGATCCCGCGGTCAGGGAACCTTGATCACGCCCGGATTGGGCGGGCCGGGCTCGCGCGCGTCCGGCCGCAGGAGCGCGACCATCATCCGCTCCTCCAGGAACTTGACGCGCTCGTCGGCGGGACCGCTGGCGTCCGTGCGCCCGAAGATCTCGCTGAGCGCGCGATCCTCCAGGCAGAAGGCGGCGACCGCAACGACGGTCGAGCCCTGCGCCGGCGCGGTCTGGACCTTGGGTCCGGACGAGCAGACGGCATTGTCGACCAGATAGGGCGGCGGGTCGAACACCCAGACCAGCGAATAGAAGGTCTTGGCCGACGGCCCGGGCGCGAGCTTCGGATGGGTGGGTTCGCGGCCGGTGGGCTGCACGTCTTGCAAATTCGCCTCGACCTGCTGCGCGAAAGCATTGCCGGCCTGGCCGAACGGGTTGCCGTTGACGACCAGCCGCACGTCGCGTCCGCCGAGACCGTCACTATAATAGCCGTCGAGCTTGATGCCGGCGTAGCTCGGGTCATAGGTCATCGGCGTGCCGGCGCACCCGATAAGCCCGCAAATTGTGGCGAGAATGGACAAAGAACACAGGTTGCGCATGGTCAACTCCATCCTGCGCCCCCGTGGGATCAATGTAATCGAACTTGCCGCCGTTGCCAAGACCGCCGGCTCGCTCCGTTGACTGCGCCCGGCCGGCGCATGGCATAAGCTTCGCGCGCCATGCCGGATTCCCAACCCATCGCCCGAGAACGACGCGTCGGTCGGATATTCGTTGCCTTCCTGCTGGCGATGACCGTTGCGCGGCTCGCCGTGGCGGCGGCCGCGCCGCTTTCCGGTGACGAGGCGTATTACTGGCTGTGGACACGCCCGCTCCAGCTTTCCTATCTCGACCACCCCGCGATGGTAGCCTGGCTGATCTGGCCGAGCGTGCATCTCTTCGGAGATGGTGCCCTCGCGGTGCGCCTGCCGGCAATTCTGGCGGCGCTGGCGACCTCGCTCCTCGCCTGGGATACCGCGCGCGTCGCATTCCGCTCGAATGTCGCCGGGGCGATGGCGGCATTTCTCCTCAACTGTGTGCCGCTGTTTTCGTCGGCATCGGTGCTGATCACGCCCGACGCGCCTTTGCTTCTGTTTTGGGCCCTGG
>JASHSH010000218.1 GCA_030040955.1 Rhodospirillales bacterium | reverse complement strand
GAACCTCTCTCTGCCGTTCGCGGCTAGCGCCGGCCCCGACCCGCGCTCAACGCGACCGCGACCACGATGATGAGACCCGTGGTCAGGTCCTTGAAGAACGGATCGGCGTTGAGGATGTTGAACGCGTTGTTGATCAGCGACAGCAGCAGCACGCCCGCGATCGAGCGCCACACCGCTCCGACGCCGCCATAGATGCTGGTGCCGCCCAATATGACCGAGGCGATGGCCTCGAGCTCCATGCCCTGCCCCGCCTGGGGCTGGCCCATCGAAATGCGCGAGGTGGCGATCGCCGCCGCCAGGCCGGAGGCCAGCCCGGTCAGCGCGAAGGTCCCGATCTTGACCGCGTCGATGCGCACGCCGGACAGGATCGCCGCCTCCTCGTTGCCGCCGATGGCGTAGACCCGGCGCCCGAAGGTGGTGCGGTTGAGCAGGAACATTATCGCCGCCGCGAATACGATCAGCACCAGCACCGCGACATTGACCATGCCGATCTTGCCGCGCCCGATCCAGGTGAACTCCTCCATGCGGACGGGGATCAGAAATCCGCCGGTGATCAGTACCGCCATCCCGCGGAACACCAGGCTGGTGGCTAGCGTGGCGAGGAACGAGTGGACGCGGAAGCTGGTAATGATGAGGCCGTTCACGGTGCCCAGCGCCATGCCGACCGGCAGCGTCATCAGCAGGCCGAGGGTGGGATCGACATGCACCGCGAGCCAGGCCGAGACGCAGGTGGCGACGCCGAAGATCGCGCCGGTGGAGAGATCGAAGCCGCCGCCAATGATGACCAGGGTGAGCGCGGTCGCGATCAGGGCGAGCGGCGTGCTCTGGTTGAGGATGTTCAGCAGGTTCTGCGGCGTGAGGAACGCGCTGGAGAGCGCGGTCATGAACGCCATCAGCACGACGATGATGATGAGCACGCCGTAGCGGCGCACCAAGCCCAGCACCCGGTGCCGGTCGAAGCGCAGCGCCGGCGCCGCTTCCGTCACGACGCCGCCCTCGTCATCCGCGCCGCCTCGCTGGCCTGGAATAGCGTGCGCAGCACGTCGCCGACGCTGCTCGCGCGCGGATCGACCTCGCCGACGACGCGGCCGCCGCTCATCAGATAACCCCGGTGCGACATGCCCAGCACCTCCTCGAGCTCCGAGGAGATGAGCAGGACCGCCGCTCCGCCCGCCGCCATCTCGACGATGAAGTCGTGGATGCGCCGCCGCGCGCCGATATCGACGCCGCGGCTGGGCTCGTCGAGGATCATGATCCGGGGCTTGGCATAGACCCACTTGCCCAGCAGCACCTTCTGTTGGTTGCCGCCGGAATAGTAGGCGATGTCGCCGTCGACCGAGCGGGGATTGACGTCGAAATGATCGATGAGTTCGCGCGCGCGGTCGCGGTCCTTCGATTCGTCGACCACGCTCCAGCGGCTGATCAGCCGGAGATGCGGCAGCGACATGTTGGCGCGCACCCGCTGGGTGAGCACCAGGCCCAGCTTGCGGCGGTCCTCGGGAACGAGGACCAGTCCGCGCGCGACCGAATTGTTGGGCGTCGGATGCGCGTAGACCTCGCCGGCGACGCGGATTTCGCCCGCCAGCAGCGGGTCGGCGCCGAAGATCGCCCGCGCGGTCTCGCTGCGTCCGCTGCCGACCAGGCCGACCAGTCCGACGATCTCTCCCGGCCGAACCGCGAGCGACACGCCGTCGAGCCCGGTCGCGGTGACCAGCCCGCGCGCCTCGAGCAGCGGCGGCAGGCCCGCATCCGGCACGGGCGGAATGGCGGGAAAGGCGACGTCGGCGGGCTCGCCCAGCATCGCCTCGACGATCGATTCCTTGGTCTCGTCGGCGACCTCGGCGGTGCGCACCACCGCGCCGTCGCGCATCACGGTGACGCGGTCGGCGGTCGCCATCACATGGTCGAGGAAGTGGGTGACGTAGATCACCGCGTTGCCGCCGCGCTTCAGCCAGGCGATCACCTGGTGCAGACGCTCAGCCTCGTCGGCGGTCAGCGACGAGGCCGGCTCGTCCATGATGATCACGCGGGCGTCGCGCGCGATCGCGCGCATGATCTCGACCTTCTGCCGGTCGGCGATGCGCAGCGCCCCCACTTTCTGGTCGGGATCGAGGCCGAAGCCGCAGCGCTGGTCGAGTTCGCGGAAGCGGCGCACCTCGGTTCCGCGCAGCACGCCGCCGACATTCTCCTCCATGCCGAGGAACACGTTCTCGGCGACGGAAAGCTCGGGCACCACCTGCAATTCCTGGTGGATCATGGCGATGCCGCTGGCGAGCGCGCGCCTGGGCGTCCAGTTCTCCACCGGCGCGCCGAATACCTCGATCCGTCCGCTATCCGCCGCGTAGTAGCCGCCGATGATCTTGCCGGTGGTGGATTTGCCGGCGCCGTTCTCGCCGACGATGGCGTGAATCTCGCCGATCCGGATTTCGAGGTCGATGTCGCGCAGAACCTGGGTCGAACCGAAGCTCTTGCCGACGCCCGCCAGCCGGACCGCGAGCTGAGCCGCCTCGGCGCTCATCGCGCCCCCACCCGGCATGTCCAGAAAGCGCGTGCGGTCGCCCGGGCCGTGAGGAGACGGAGTGGATTGCGTTGCATCGGATCGCTCCCCGGCTCGGCCGTTCGTCCGCACCGCACCTCGATCAACGCCGGCCCGCTCCCCTCGGGCGAATTCTTGTCGACAGATCGAATACATCCGGCGCGCCGCGCGGGCCCGTCCGGCGGAGTCGAGAATATCGGCGCGCGCGACGGAGTCAATTCGCCGCGCGGCCTCATTCCTGCCCGACCATGTAGCCGTAATCGCCCGGCTGGACGAGCGTTTCCACCAAATGCGCGAGCACCATCCAGCCATTCGCCAAGTGGTTGCGGATGACTTCGAGCTCCTCGAAGCTGTAGGGGCTGACGACGCGTCCCAATACCGCGCCTTCGGCGATCGGCTCGCCGAGCGGCGGCGCCTCGCTGCGCAGGAATCCGCCTTGTCCCGGACGGATGATGTCGATGCGCGCGAGTTCGATCTGATCGGCGCGCCGGACCACCCGCCCGGGGAGCACGCCAAGCGCGCGCAGCATGTTGCGCAGCCCCTCGACGCCGCGCGCGACGTAGGGCGCCTGGTCGATGGGACCGCCGCCGATCTCGATGATCACCGAAGGGATGCCGCGCTCGACCGAGACGGTGGTGAGCGTGCCGCCATAGATGGTTCCGAGGCTCACGCCGCCGCGCGGACGGTAGAGCAGCTTGGAGCCGAAGGCGCGGGACAGCGGCTCGTCGTTGAAGATGTAGACATAGTCGACGGTGGGCAGCGCGCCGCCGGAATGGATGTCGATCACCGCGTCGAGCTTGGCCAGGAAATGGTCGACGATGGCGAGCGCGAGCCGCTCCGAGAACCAGCCGCCGGCCGCGCCGGGGAAGACGCGGTTGAGATTCACATCGTCGATCGGATTGTGCCGGCTCTTGGCCTCGAAGGCGTACGGATTGGCCACCGGCAGCAGGAGCAGCCGGCCCTTCACTTCGGCATCGTCGAGGGTGCGCAGGAATTCGCGCAGGATCAGCGTGCCCACGCCCTCGTCGCCATGGATCGCGGCCGAAATGCCGACGGTGAGTCCGCCGCCGCGCCCGCCAGTGATCTCGTGCAGGTGGAGCTGCGCCTCCGCGCCGCTCGCCATATTGGCCAGGGCAATACGCCGGATGCTGCGCATCGCGGATTCGCGTCTATTCTGGAACGAAGCGGCGGCGTCCGCGCCCGCGGACGCCGCCTTCGCCCGTCAGCCCGGATTCGCCCGGCTCACTGTGCCCATTCGCCCTGGAAATCGGGATGGGCGTCGAGCACCGCCTTGGTCACCATGAACTGGACCGGACCGATCTTGTCGCTGTCGATCACCGGATTGACCTTCTTGCCGTCGAGCGCGTCGGCGATCGCCTGCATCGCGTATTCGCCCATCGATTCGGGGAAGAAGGCGACGGTGCCGCTCCAGCGGCCCTCGCGGATCGCCTTGATGCCGATCTGCGCCGCGCCGCCGCCGAGCACGTAGAGCTTCCGGATGTCGATGCCGGCATCCTTGAGCGCGATCTCGGCGCCCGCCACATGCTGGTCGGCGTTGGACAGGATGACGTTGATGTCCTTGTGCGCCTGGAGCACGTCCTGCATTCCGGCCATCGACTTGTCGGGATCGTAATTGCCCTCGACGGTCGCGACGACTTTGATGTTGGCGTGCGGCTTCAGCGTCTCCAGATAGGTGTTGTAGCGCAGATTGTCGAACGGATAGATCTTCTGCCCGATCATGATGACGACGTTGCAAGGATCCTTGCCCTCGCAATACTTGACCACCGTGTCGGCGGCGGCGCGCGCGCCGATCGCCGGGTTGGAGGCGACGGTGGCGGTGATGCCGGGAATTTGCGGCTCCAGCGTGTCGAGCTTGGGTCCGACCGGGAACAGCGTCGTGGCGACCTTGATGCCCGCGCCGATCGCGTCCTTCAGCGCGTTGGCGATGCCCACCGAGTCGTTGGGCGCGATGATGATCGCCTGATACTTCTTCGACGCGACCAGGTCCTCGACCTGGTTGTATTGCTTGGTGGCGTTGAACTCGCCGTTGAAGATGTCGGTGGTGTACCCCCCGATCTTGGCAGCGCGCTTCTTCACGCCCTCGTAGATCGCCTGGTTGAAGCCGTTCTCGCTCGACGCCGCGAGGAAGGCGATCTTGCGGTCCTCGGCCCGGGCCTGGCCCGAGAGCGCTCCGGCCGCGATGGCCAGCGCCGCCAGCAGGGCGGGCGCGGCCGCGAATCCCAATCCACGTGCACGCATTTCGGTTCTCCCCATGATCCCAAACTGCGTCGATCGCCCGAGGCGCGGCGACGAATGCAGGCTTGCGCATTTTTCGATTGCATTTGTCGACACTTTGAATACAAAGCGGGATCGACTAGGCTCACAATAGGACCGGTTCGGAGACCCTGTCAATCGACGCGCGCCTTTCGGAACGGCGCCGCGCCAGGGTATCGTCCGGGTTCGGCGATCTCCGCGGAAGGACGGTGAGGAAATGGCTGCGAAAGTGAACTGGCGAGGCGTGTTCCCGGCGGTGACCACGCAGTTCCGCCCCGACCTGTCGGTCGATATCGAGGCGACGCGGCGCACGGTGGGTTCGCTGATCGCCGAGGGCGTGCACGGCATCATCGCTTGCGGTTCGGTGGGCGAGAACACGGTGCTGTCGCCGGCCGAGAAGCGCGACGTCGCCGCCGCGGTGCGCGACGTGGCGGCAGGCCGCGTGCCGGTGCTCGCCGGCCTCGCCGAGATCACCACCGAGGCGGCGGTGGGTTTCGCGCGCGACATGGCCAAGCTCAAGCTCGACGGGCTGATGGTGATGCCCTCGATGGTCTATGACGGGGGCCGGCACGAGATCGTCGCCTGGTTCAAGACGATCGCCGCGGCCACCGACCTGCCGATCATGCTCTATAACAACCCGCCGGCCTACCGGAACGACGTGACGCCCGAGATGGCGCCGGCGCTGACCGCGTTCGACACCATCGTCGCGATCAAGGAATCCTCTGGCGACACGCGGCGCTTCGTCGATCTGGTCAACAAGGTCGGCGACCGGTTCCGTCTGTTCTGCGGGCTCGACGACATCGTGCTCGAATCGCTCGCGCTCGGTGCGGTCGGCTGGGTCTCCGGCCTATCCAACGTGTTTCCGCGCGAATGCGCCCGCCTGTTCGACCTCGGCGCGGCGGGCAGGACCAAGGAGGCGCTCGACCTCTATCGCTGGATCATGCCGCTCCTGCATCTCGACGCGCGGCCCGACCTCGTGCAGTGCATCAAGCTGTGCGAGGAGATCGCGGGCCGCGGCACGGCGCGGACGCGTCCGCCCAGGCTCGCGCTCGAAAGCGCGGCGCGGGCCGAGATCGAACAGGCGATGCGCGCCGCGCTGGCTCGTCGTCCCGCGGCCTGATCGGCGCACCACTCTCGTGAGCAAGGCGGCGCCGATCGCGGTGGTCGGCGCCGGTGTTGTCGGCATCGCCTGCGCGCGTGCCCTGCAACGGGTCGGGCGAAGCGTGCTGGTGCTCGACCCGCTCGAGCCGGGCGCCGCCTGTTCCGCTGGCAATGCCGGCCGAATCGCCACCGAACTGATCCAACCCTTGGCGCGGCCGGCGACCGCCGCCGCTTTGCCACGCCTGCTGCACGACCCGCTGGGACCGCTGACGCTCAAGCCGGCCGGGCTGCCCGCGCTGCTGCCCTGGATGGCGCGTTTCGCGTTCGCCTCGTTGCCGAGGCGCTTCGCAGCCGGCACGGCCGCGCTGGCGGAGCTGCTGCGCCCGGCCTGGCCCGCCTGGCGGGAGGAGATCGCGGCCTCCGGTCTCGACGATCTGTTCGTTTCCGCGGGTGCGATGACGCTCTATGAGTCGGCACGGAGCGCGCCGGCCGCCCGGCGCGAGGCGCGCGATCTCGCCGCGCACGGCATCCCGTTCCAGGACCTGTCCGGCAAGGTGGCGGCGGAGCGCGTGCCCGGCATGGCGGTGCCGGTGACCGCCGGCCGGCTCTATCCCGCGACCGTTCACGTGCGCGATCCGCTGGCGCTGACGCAGGCACTGGCGCGAAGATTCGCGGCCGAGGGCGGGCGGATCGAGCGCCTTTCCGCCACCGGGTTCGACGTCGCCGACGGAATTGTGCGTGCCGTGCGCACCCAGTCGGGCGGGATCGAGGTCGCGGGACTGGTATTGGCCGCGGGCGCGGGCGCATCGACCCTTGCGCGCGCCCTGGGCGCGAACGCTCCGCTCGCGCGCGAACGCGGCTATCACGCGATGGTGCCGAGCGCGGACCTGCCGATCGAGCTTCCGATCACTTTCGCCGAGCGCGGATTCGTCATGACGCCGATGGAAGGCGGCACGCGACTCGCCGGAACGGTCGAGCTCGGCGCCGGCGCGTCGCCCGACTGGCGCAGGGCCGACATTCTGCTCATGCATGCGAGGGAGCTGTTCCGGCGCCCCTCCCTCGCCGCGGCGAGCCGCTGGCATGGCGACCGGCCCACGCTTCCCGACTATCTGCCGATGATCGGCAGGGCGCCCCGCGCGCGGAACGCGGTGCTCGCGCTCGGTCATCAGCATCTCGGGCTCACGCTCGCCGCGATCACCGGACGGCTGGTGGCCGAACTCATCGCGGACGCGCCGCCCTCCGTGAATCTGGCGCCGTTTCGCGCCGAACGCTTCGGCTAGAGCCGATTCCACCTTGTTGGAATCGGCGACAAGCCCGCGCGGCGCTTGAGCGAGGCCAACGCGGACGCGTTGGCCGCTTCGTGCAGACCTAGGGTTTGTTCCACCAAGGTGGAACAAACTCTAGGCCGCGTCGACCAGCACGATTTCCGAATCCTCGATCGCGCGCAGGCGGAGCAAATCGGTGCCGGCGATCGCGATCCCGTCGCGGGCGGCGGCGTGCACGCCGTTCACTTCGACTACGCCGAGCGCGGGAACCAGATAGAGAAATCGCTTGGCATCGAGCACGCGCTCCAGGCTCTCGCCCGCGCGCAGCGTCGCGCCCAAAACCCGTGCGTCGGTGCGGATCGGAAGCGCGTCGGCGTCCCCGGGAAATCCGCTGGCGAGCGTCACCAGCGCGCCCGCGCGGTCCGCCTTCGGGAACGGCTTCTGCCCCCAGGAAGGCGGCTTGCCGCGGCTGGTGGGGATGATCCAGATCTGGAAGATGCGGGTGGGCCCGCGCTCGCGATTGTATTCGGCGTGCGTGATGCCGGTGCCGGCCGACATCACCTGAACGTCGCCCGCCTCGGTCCGCCCGCGATTGCCGAGATTGTCCTCGTGGGTGATCGCGCCTTCCCGCACATAGGTGATGATCTCCATGTCGCGGTGCGAATGCGGCGGAAACCCGGTGCCCGGCGCGATGGTATCGTCGTTCCACACCCGCAGGCTGCCCCAATGCGTGCGACCGGGATCGTCATAGTCGGCGAACGAAAAATGATGCCGCGTGTCGAGCCAGCCATGGTTCGCTCCGCCCAGGCCGGGAAACGGTCGCAGCTCGATCATCGGTTCGCCTCCGCGCCGGCCGCGCGCGCGGGCGGACGGCCGATCGAACTGTAGCGGAAGCCGGCGGCCTCCATGTCGGCCGGACTGTAAACATTGCGCAGGTCGACCATCACCGGCGCCTTGAGCAGCGACTTGGCGCGCGCCAGATCGAGCGCGCGGAATTCGTTCCACTCGGTGACCAGCGCCACGCAATCGGCTCCTTCCAGCGCGGCATAGGCATCGGGACAGAACACCACGCCGGGCAGCAGCCTCCTGGCCTCTTCCATTCCCTCGGGGTCGAAGGCGCGCACGGTCGCGCCCGCGCGCTGCAAGGCCGGCACGATGGCGAGCGAGGGCGACTCGCGCATGTCGTCGGTGTTCGGCTTGAAGGTGAGGCCGAGCACGGCGACCGTCTTGCCGCCCACCGACCCGCCGCAGGCCGCGACGATGCGCGCCGCCATCGCCCGCTTGCGTTCGTCGTTGACCGCGACCACGGTTTCGATCATGCGCAGCGGCGCGCCGGCGTCGCGCGCGGTGCGTACCAGCGCCAGCGTGTCCTTGGGGAAGCAGGAGCCGCCATAGCCCGGGCCGGGATGCAGGAATTTGCGCCCGATTCGCCCATCGAGGCCGATGCCGCGCGCCACATCGTGCACGTCCGCCCCCACCTTCTCGCACAGATCGGCGATCTCGTTGATGAAGGTGATCTTTGCGGCCAGGAACGTGTTGGCCGCGTACTTGATCAGCTCGGCGGTCTCGATGCCGGTGAACACGATCGGCGTCTCGATCAGGTAGAGCACGCGGTAGATCTGGCGCATCGCGGCGCGGGCGCGCTCGGATTCGGTGCCGATCACCACCCGGTCGGGGCGCATGAAGTCGGCGATGGCCGATCCCTCGCGCAGGAATTCGGGATTGGAGACGATGTCGAACTCGGCCTGCGGCCGGGTCGCGCGGACGATGCGCTCGACCTCGCGCCCGGTGCCCACCGGCACCGTCGATTTGGTGATCACCACCGTGTAGCGGGCGAGCGATCGCGCGATGTCCGCGGCGGCGGCGTGGACGTAGCTGAGATCGGCGTGGCCGTCGCCACGGCGGCTCGGCGTGCCGACCGCGATGAACACCGCTTCCGCGCCGGCGACCGTGGCGGCGAGGTCGGTCGAGAAGGACAGCCTTCCGGCGCGCACATTCTCCGCCACCATCTGCTCGAGGCCCGGCTCGTAGATCGGCATCCGCCCCTGGCGCAGCGCCTCGATCTTGGCCGCGTCCAGATCGACGCAGGCCACGTCCATGCCGAATTCCGAGAAGCAGGCGCCGGACACGAGTCCGACATAGCCCGTGCCGATCATGGCGATTCGCATTGCGGGCGCTCCGTTGTCCGTCGCCGATGCTGGTTGGGCCGACCCCTGGGCACGGGTGCCGGCGGGACGAAATTTCGTTGCGCGCGAGAATAGTCGCGCCCGCGCGAGCACGGCAAGCCCGCGACAAACCGTCGTGCCGGCGGACAGGATGGAAGCGCGAATTCGTCACCGCGATGGTGGCCGATTTGCGCAAATCTTGGGCAATTTGCTGCCGGTTTCCGCTCTGGACAGGCGCTGGCGCAGACAATATAGTCGCGGACGGGCCTGCGAACCGGTTCAAATTCAAGAAAAAATCAATAAAAGCGAAAGGGAGAGAAACTAATCGCCATGCCGCTTCTTGAGTTGCGGAGTATAACCAAGCATTTCGGCGCCATCGAGGCGCTCGGCGGCATCGATCTGATGCTGGAGCCGGGCGAGATCGTCGGCCTGATGGGCGACAACGGCGCCGGCAAGTCGACCCTGGTCAAGATCATCGCCGGCAATTTCCCGCCGAGCGGCGGCAACCTGTTCTTGGAGGGGCGCGAGGTACGCTTTCACCGGCCGGTCGAGGCCCGCCAGATGGGCATCGAGATCGTCTATCAGGACCTGGCGCTGTGCAACAATCTCAGCGCATCGGCCAACGTGTTCCTCGCCCGCGAGCACAAGCGGCGCGTGGGGCCGATCACCTATCTGCACGATCGGGTCATGCATGGCCGCGCCGGCGAACTGTTCTCCGAGCTGAAGTCGGAGACCCGGCCGCGCGACCTGGTGCGGCAGATGTC
>JASHSH010000217.1 GCA_030040955.1 Rhodospirillales bacterium | reverse complement strand
CCCCCCGTCTCCGCCAGGACCTTGGTGATCGCCGCCGTCAGCGTCGTCTTGCCATGGTCCACATGCCCGATCGTCCCCACGTTGCAGTGCGGCTTCGTCCGCTCGAATTTAGCCTTCGCCATTTTTCATTCTCTCCGTCGCGTCAGCAGTCCATCAGCCGGCCAGCTTGGCCCGGATCTCCTCGGAAACGTTCTGCGGCACCTCGGCGTAGTGGTCGAAGTGCATGGTGTATTGCGCGCGGCCCTGGCTCATCGAGCGCAGCGTGTTGACGTAGCCGAACATATTGGCCAGCGGCACCATCGCGTTGATGACCTGCGCGTTGCCGCGCGTGTCCATGCCGCTGATCTGGCCGCGCCGGCTGTTCAGGTCGCCGATCACATCGCCCATATAGTCCTCGGGCGTCACCACCTCGACCCGCATCATGGGCTCGAGCAGCCGCGGCCCGCATTTCGGGATGCCCTCGCGGAACGCGGCGCGCGCGGCAATCTCGAAGGCGAGCACGCTGGAATCGACGTCGTGCGAGGCGCCGTCGATGAGGCTCGCCTTGAAGTCGGTCATCGGATAGCCGGCGAGCACGCCGGTCTCCATCGCCGAGCGCAGTCCCTTCTCGACGCCGGGCACGTATTCGCGCGGCACCGAGCCGCCGACCACGGCGTTCTCGAACTCGAAGCCCGAGCCCTTGGCCAGCGGCTCGAATACGATCTTGACCCGCGCGTACTGGCCCGAGCCGCCGGTCTGCTTCTTGTGCGTGTAATCGACCTCGCCGGCACGCGAGATGGTCTCGCGGTAGGCCACCTGGGGCGGCCCGACATTGGCCTCGACCTTGAACTCGCGCTTCATGCGGTCGACGATGATCTCAAGGTGCAGCTCGCCCATCCCTTGGATGATCGTCTGCCCCGATTCGGGATCGGAGGCGACGCGGAACGAAGGGTCTTCGGCGGCGAGGCGATGCAGCGCCACGCCCATCTTCTCCTGATCGGCCTTCGATTTGGGCTCGACCGCGACCGAGATGACCGGGTCCGGGAATTCCATGCGCTCGAGCACGACAAGATCGTCGGTGCTGCACAGCGTGTCGCCGGTGGTGGTCTCCTTCAGCCCGGCGAGCGCGACGATGTCGCCGGCGCGCGCTTCCTTGATGTCCTCGCGGGTGTTCGCGTGCATCAGCAGCATGCGGCCGACGCGCTCGCGCCGGCTCTTCACCGTGTTCTGAACGTAGGAGCCCGATTCGAGCACGCCCGAATAGACGCGCACGAAGGTCAGCGAGCCGACGAACGGGTCGTTCATGATCTTGAAGGCCAGCCCGGCGAACGGCTCGTCGTCGTTCGCATGGCGCTCGATCTCGACCTCGGAATCGTAGCGGTGGCCCTTGATGGCGGGGATGTCGACCGGCGCCGGCAGGAAATCGACCACCGCGTCGAGCAGCGGCTGGACGCCCTTGTTCTTGAACGCCGACCCGCACAGCACCGGCACGAAGGACATGGCGATCGTGCCCTTGCGGATGCAGCGGCGCAGCGTGTCGAGATCCGGCTCCTTGCCCTCGAGATACCCCTCCATCGCGGAATCGTCCGTCTCGACCGCGGTCTCGATCAGCTTCTCGCGCCACTCGCGCGCCTGGTCGCGCAGGTCGGCGGGGATCGGACGGTCCTCGAACTCGGCGCCGAGCGACTCGTCCTTCCACACCACCGCGCAGTTGCGCAGCAGATCGACCACGCCGGCATATTCGGATTCGACTCCGATCGGCAGATGCATCACCAACGGACGCGCGCCGAGCCGGTCCTGGATCATCTGCACGGTGCGGAAGAAGTCCGCGCCGATGCGGTCCATCTTGTTGACGAAGCAGATGCGCGGCACGCGGTATTTGTCGGCCTGGCGCCACACCGTCTCCGACTGCGGCTCGACGCCGGCGACCGAATCGAACACCGCGACCGCGCCGTCGAGCACGCGCAGGCTGCGCTCGACCTCGATGGTGAAGTCGACATGGCCGGGGGTGTCGATGATGTTGATGCGGTGATTGCGCCAGAAGCAGGTGGTGGCGGCGGAGGTGATGGTGATGCCCCGCTCCTGCTCCTGCTCCATCCAGTCCATGGTCGCGGTGCCCTCATGCACCTCGCCGAGCTTGTAGGACTTGCCGGTGTAGAAGAGGATTCGCTCCGTCGTCGTGGTCTTGCCGGCATCGATATGGGCCATGATGCCGATATTGCGGTAGCGCTCGAGGGGGGTCTGGCGGGGCACGGCGGTCTCGCGTCACCAGCGGTAATGCGAGAAGGCCTTGTTGGCCTCCGCCATGCGATGCGTGTCCTCGCGCTTCTTGACCGCGTTGCCCCGATTGTTGGCGGCGTCCATCAGCTCGCCCGACAGGCGGTCGACCATCGTGGTTTCGCCGCGCTTGCGCGCGTTCTCGATCAGCCAGCGGATGGCGAGCGCCTGGCGCCGCTCGGTACGCACCTCGACCGGCACCTGGTAAGTGGCGCCGCCGACCCGGCGGGAGCGGACCTCGAGCGAGGGCTTCACATTGTCGAGAGCGCTATGGAACACGGCGATCGCATCCTGGCCCGACTTCTTCGCGATGCGGTCGAGCGCGCCGTAGACGATGGCTTCGGCCTGCGACTTCTTTCCCTGATACATCAGGCAGTTCATGAACTTGGTGAGTACCGCGTCCCCGAACTTAGCGTCGGGCAGGACTTCGCGGCGGGCGGCGGCGTGGCGACGGGACATCTCTCAGCTCACTTCGGGCGCTTGGCGCCGTATTTCGAGCGGCGCTGGCGGCGATCCTTGACGCCCTGGGTGTCGAGCGTGCCGCGGATGATGTGGTAGCGCACGCCGGGCAGGTCCTTCACGCGGCCGCCGCGAATCATCACCACCGAATGTTCCTGGAGATTGTGCCCCTCGCCGGGGATGTAGGTGGTGACCTCGAAACCGTTGGTCAGGCGGACGCGAGCGACCTTGCGCAGCGCGGAATTGGGCTTCTTCGGCGTGGTCGTGTACACGCGGGTGCAAACCCCGCGCTTTTGCGGTGATTCCTGCAGCGCGGGAACCTTGTGCCGGGCCCGTTGCGGCGTCCGCGGCTGGCGGATCAACTGGTTGATCGTCGGCATTCACCCATCCCTTCGCCGCATGCGGCGCGAAAACCATAACGAACACCCGCCGGTGCCAAAGGCGCCGGGGGACCACCCGGGTATTGCTCGCCCACCCGGAGGCGTTGCGAATTGTGGTTCGAGAAATCGGAGGCAGCAGCGTCTAGGTCGGACACCTACCACCAGCTCCCCGAAGGCGGCGGATAATAGGGATGCGACCCCGCCCCGTCAAGGAGTTCCGTAACGGCGCCGCGAATGTCGCGAACACCCTGCATTTCCGCCAAATGCGGCCCGCTCCGGCATCCGGTTCCGCTGACGCCGGCACCGTCATTGTGATAGTGTCCATCACGATGCGGGGGCATCTGTATTCGAAAGGATCACGCACATGCGATTCCTCGCGGTTGCCTCCTCGCTTTTGTTCCTCACCTATGCTGTGGCGGCGGCGCAAACCCCGCCTACCCGCATCCGCGGCACCATCGAGAAAATCGACGGCGCGACGCTGGTCGTGAAGGCGCGCGACGGTTCGGACGTCACCGTGACGATGCAGCCCGATCTCCGCGTCGGCACGGTGAAGCTGGCCAAGCTCACCGATATCAAGCCCGGCGATTTCGTCGGTTCGGCCGCGCTCAAGGGTGCCGACGGCAAGCTGCACGCGCTCGAAGTGCACATTTTCCCCGAATCGATGCGCGGCACCGGCGAGGGGCAGCGCCCCTGGGACCAGGGCGCCGACAGCAGCATGACCAACGCGACCGTCGGCGAGATCACTGCAGGCGCGGCCGGCGGCCATCTCAAGCTCGCCTACAAGGACGGCGCCGCCGAGATCGAGGTCGCCGCCGACACGCCGATCGTGTCCCTCGCGCCCGGCGATGCTTCCATGCTGGTGCCCGGTCGCGCGATCATGGTGTTCGCGATGAAGCAGGCGGATGGGAGCTTGGCCGCGAGCCGCGTAACGGTGGAAAGCGGCGGCGTGAAGCCGCCGATGTAGCTCGACCCAAGCGAGTATTCGAGAAGCCTAGCGGCGCCGACCCTTCGCCTTCTTTGCCTTGGCCGGCTTTTTCTTCGGCTTGGACTTGGGCTTGGCCTTGGACGGCGCCTTCTTCTTCACCACCGCGGAGGCGCGCTTGGGAGCGCTCTTCGGCTTGGCCTTCGCCGCGACGGGTTTGGCCCGGGCCGGCTGCGCGGGCATGGAATCCGCTTCGACCAGTCCGATGCGATACCCGACCGGGTCGCGGAACTGGGCGATGGTGGGACCACTCGGGACCGCGGTCTTGGGCATCACCACCGCGCCGCCGACCTCCAGCACCTTCGCCAACGTCGCGTCGATGCTGGCGACCTCGATATAGAAGGTAAGGTATCCGCCGCCTTCCGGACTCGGCGCGCCGACCCCGCCGGGAATTCCGCGCCCCGCGGCGCCGGTATCGACCATGCCGTAGTTCATCGGGTTATTGGCGTCGATCTTCCAGCCGAAAATATTGCGGTAGAAATCCTGAAGCCTGGCCGCATCGGCGGAGATGATCTCGAAATGGACCACGGGAGCGGACATTTGTTCCCCCACGCGAATAGTAGCTTCGGACCGCCGCGACACCACCCGGGCGATGTCCATGCTTGGCCGGGAGAATAAGACGCGCCTCGGCGGGCGGCAAGGGACCTTCGGAAGCGGTTTTTACTACTTATTATTGATCGACGATAAAATACTGCGTCCAATAGTTGAAGAACAGCACCAGCAGCGCCGCGGCGATCACGTCGGACAGAAAGTGCCCGCCCTGGACGATGCGCATGGCGCCGATTGCGCAGCCGAGCGCGATTCCGGCCGCGCGGGCGCGAACCCGCCAGGGCGGTGGGGCCAGCGGGACCAGGGCGAGGAACCAGAAGGCGAGCGCCGCGTGGCCCGAGGGAAATGAGCAGTTGGCGGTGCATTGGTCGGCCGGAAGGATTGCCGGCGAAAAGCGAAGGGTCCCGCCGAATTCCAGGATTTGGTGGGGCCGCGCCCGTCCCCAATGGTCCTTGAGCACGGTGTTCACCAGAAGTCCCGGCCCGAGCAGGAGGGAAACGACGAGATAGGCTGCCGCGCGGGGCGTCACATCGAGCCATTTCCGGTCCGAAAGCGCGGCCGCGATGCCGGCAACCCCCGCCGCCACCCCCACGCCGACGCCGAGGATCGAGATGGCACGCATCGCGGCCAGGAAGGGCGGCCAGTTGCGCAGCGGAAAGCCTTCGCCAGCACGATAGAACAGGCCCGAAGCGGCGAGATCGATGCCGGGAAAGACGGATATCGTCAGCAGCGCCGCCAGCGCCCAGAACCAGGGCCGGGTCCAGATTTCCGTCCAGCGGACGGCGGCTGTCCGCCTCACCCGTCCTCCAGGTGGAACAGCGCGCCGATGCTGGCGAGACCGGTCACCACCGGCGGCGCCCAGGCGGAGAGCGCGACCGGCAGGGTGGCCGACAGGCCGAGCGCGTAGACCACCTTGGAGAAGAAGTAGAGCACAAAGCCGGCGATCACCGCGCCGACGATGCGCAGCATGGCGCCCCCCGAGCGCAGATTCGGGTCGAGCGAGAACACGGCGGCGACCAGGACCATCGCGCACAACAGAAGCGGCGAGGCGAGCAGCGACTGGAAATAGAGCCGCTGCCGGTTCGCCGAGAAACCCGCGCTCTCGAAGAACCGGATGAAGCCCGGCAGGTCCCAAAACGAGATGGTCTCGGGCGAAGCGAAATTGTCCTGAATGCGGGCGAGCGTGAGCTGAGTCGGAATGTCGAGGCTGGCCCTGTGCGTCACCGGCTGACCCGCGCGCATCAGCCGCGCATCGGTCAGATGGATCATCCCGCCGTTCAGCTCGCCGAGCGTCGCCTCGACGCGGGAGACGAAATGCCCGGCTTGGTCGGTGGTGAAGACCGAGACATCGCGCATCTTCAGCTGCAGCCCCTCCTGCCGATATTCGCCGGCGCGCAGCACCACATCCTGCTGGCCCTGGCTCTCGCGCAGCCACAGGCCGTTCTCGCCGACGGAAAGCGGATTGACGGTGCCGCGCAGCGCCGCCGAATCCTGGAGCCGCTCGTAGCGCTGATAGAGCGCCGCGGACAGCGGATTGAACGAGGTCACGTTCAGGATGCCCAACACCAGCACCACGCCGAGCACCGGCGCCAGGAACTCCCAGGCCGCGACCCCGGCCGCGCGCGCCACCACCAGCTCCCGGCTGCGAGTCATCGACCAGAAACTGGCCATCGCGCCCACCATGATCGCGAAAGGCAGGATGGATTCGACCGTCTGCGGCAGCTTGAGCAGCGCGAGCTCGACGATCAGGTCGAAGCCGGCCTCGCCATGCGTGGCCGAGCGGCGCAAAAGCTCGATGATGTCGAACAGCAGCACCAGGCCCATCATCATGCCCAGCGCCGCCAGGAACACGCGCAGGAAGTTGCGCGAGATATAGAGGCTGAAGACGGGAGACAGGCGCATGCGGCGGACTTGGCTCGGTTCGGGGCGCGGATTATAGCCGTTTCCGGCGCCGAAGCGATATCATCGGCGGCAGGCATTCGCAGTCGGGAGGTCCTGCATGGTGAGGCTCGACCGCATCTACACGCGCGGCGGCGACAAGGGGCAGACCTCGCTCGGCGACGGCAGCCGGGTGGCCAAGCATTCGCCGCGCATCGAGGCCCTCGGCGCGGTCGACGAAGCCAACGCGGCGATCGGGATCGCGCGGCTCCACGCGGCGGGCGAAGCCGACGCGATGCTGGCGCGCATCCAGAACGACATGTTCGATGTCGGTGCCGACCTCTGCCTGCCCGAATCGGCCGGACGCGGACAGGCGCTGCGCGTGGTCCAGGCCCAGATCGATCGACTCGAGCGCGAGATCGATGCCATGAACGAGGCGCTCGCGCCGCTCAAGAGCTTCGTCTTGCCCGGGGGCTCGCCGGCCGCAGCCGCGCTGCACCTCGCGCGCACCATCGTGCGGCGCGCCGAGCGGGCGGTGAGCGCGATGGCGGCGACCGACGCGCCGGGGCCGCTGCCGCTTGCCTATCTCAACCGCCTGTCCGATCACTTGTTCGTGCTCGCCCGCCATCTCAACGCCGACGGCGCGCGCGACGTGCTCTGGGTCCCCGGCGCGAACCGCGAAGGTTGAGCGCGTCTATCCGGCCTTGCGCACGACCAGGCGGTGCGCTTCGCCGCCGCCCTCGGGCGTGAGCGAAACGATCTGGTGCCCGAGCTCGGCGATGGAGCGCGGCACGTTGCGCAGGGGCTCCGCGCCGGCGAGACGAACCTCCAAAATATCGCCCGGTCGCAACCTTTCGATGAGAAGCTTTGTCCTCACGAAAGTCAAAGGGCAAACTTCCTTTGTGATATCAAGAAAGTGACTGGCCGCCGCTCTCACCTTGTTCTCCGCTTCTTGTAGCCAGGTCTGCCGGTTATTGCCATTTGCCCTAATTCCAACTATACCATCGGCGGCCAACTTATTGTCCGGGGACGGAATTGCAATGAGCGAACAAACCAATCCTAACGAACTGCTCGCACTCACCGCGAATATTGTATCCGCCCATGTCGGCGGAAATAGCGTCGGCGTCGCCGATCTCCCGCAGCTCATCGCCGAGGTCTACCGGACATTGGCCACGCTGGGCGGCTCGGCTGCCGCGCCCGAGCGCCCGCAACCGGCGGTGCCGATCAAGAAGTCGGTCACGCCCGACTATCTGATCTGCCTGGAGGATGGCAAGAAGCTGAAGATGCTGAAGCGCCATCTCAAGACCGCCTACGACATGACTCCCGAGCAGTATCGCGAGCGTTGGGACCTGCCGGGCGACTACCCGATGGTCGCGCCGAATTACGCCAAGCACCGCAGCCAGCTCGCCAAGAAGATCGGCCTCGGCACCCGTCCCCGTCGGCGGCGGCGCTCGGCGGCCTGATCCGCTCTTCCGGACGGGCCGGCAAGCTCCCGGAATCGCGGCGCTTTTCCCGATTTCGTTGCGCGGGCTCCGGTATATCGGCTAAATACCGGGCATGGTATCGCGCATCGAGCAGCGGTGCATCGATAAGGGAATGAAGATGACCGAGCAGCGCCGGGTGATCGCCCGGGTGTTGTCGGATTCCGTCGATCATCCCGATGTCGAGAGCGTGCATCGGCGCGCGGTGGCGATCGACCCGAACATCAGCATCGCGACGGTCTACCGCACGGTGCGCCTGTTCGAGGAGGCCAACATCATCGAGCGTCACGATTTCGGCCAGGGACGCGCGCGCTACGAGCAGTCGCCCGAGTCGCATCACGATCATCTGATCGACGTGCAGACCGGGCGGGTGATCGAGTTCCAGAACGCCGAGATCGAGGCCCTTCAGCGCGAGATCGCGCAGCGCTTCGGCTTCCGCCTCGTCGGCCACCGGCTCGAGCTGTACGCCGTGCCGCTGGGCGCCGACGACGGCGCGGACCCGCGATGAGCGCGGCCGGCGCTGCCCTCCGCCGGCGTCGCCCGTGGTGAGATGACCGCGACCACCACCGACGACGGACCGGTCGCGTCGGCCTTGGAAGTGCGGCTGGCGCGCTCGGATGCGGAGATCGTCGCCGCGCAGGAACTGCGCTTCCGAGTGTTCTACGAAGAGATGGGCGCGCGGCCGACGCCGGAGACGGCGGCGGCGCGGCGCGACGTCGATCAGTTCGACGAGGTCTGCGACCATTTGCTCGTGATCGACCCGGCGCGCGGCGAGGGGCCGCGCGGCGTGATCGGCACCTACCGGCTGCAAAGGCGCGAGAGCCCGCGCTTCCGCGGCTTCTACACCGCCGGCGAATACGATGTGGCGAAGTTCGTCGCCTATCCGGGCCGCGTGATGGAACTCGGACGGTCCTGCGTCGACGAGGCCTATCGCACCAAGGCAGTGATGCAGTTGATGTGGCGCGGCATCGCCAGCTACGTCTTCACCCACGAGATCGATCTCATGTTCGGCTGCGCCAGCCTGCACGGCACCGATCCGCAGGCGCTGGCGATCCCGCTGTCCTATCTTCACCACTGGCATCTCGCGCCGGAGGCAGTGCGCGCGCCCGCCCTGCCCTCCCGCTACGTCCGGATGGACCTGCTGGCGCGGGAGCAGGTGCGGCCGCGCGAAGCCCTCGCCGCCCTGCCGCCGCTGGTCAAGGGATATCTGCGGCTGGGTGGCTTCGTGGGCGAGGGCGCGGTGATCGACCACCAGTTCAACACCACCGATGTCTGCGTCATCGTCGAGACCGACCAGGTGACCGACAAGTACTTCCGCCACTACGACCGCACCGCCGCGCGCGGCATGTGAGGGCCCGAACTTGCGCGACATCAACGACCCCCTGATCGCCGCGATCCGGCTGCTCGGCAGCGCGCTGTGGACCTTCGTCATGGCGGTGCCGCAGTCGTTGCTGATCGGGTTCGGCCGGGTGGCGGCGTCCCGCCGCGTGGCGCGCCTGTACTGGCGCGGCATCGCCTGGATTCTCGGCCTCGTCCTGGTCACCCGCGGCGACCGCAGCGCGCGCCATCCCACCCTGTTCGTGTCGAACCACGTCTCCTATCTCGACGTGATCGTGCTCGGCGCGCTGCTCGAGGCGGCGTTCGTGGCCAAGGCGGAGGTGCGCGGCTGGCCCGCCATCGGGTTGATCGCCAAGCTGGGCCGCACGGTGTTCGTCGATCGCAGGCCGCGCAAGAGCCTGGAGCATCGCGACGAGATGCTGGATCGCTTGGCCAAGGCGGGCGAGTCGCTGATCCTGTTCCCCGAGGGAACCAGCCACGACGGCAACCGCATCCTGCCGTTCAAAAGTGCGCTGTTCTCGGCCGCCGAGGTGAAGGACGCGCAAGGACGCCATATCGCGGTTCAGCCGGTCTCGCTAGCCTATACGCGCCTCGACGGCATGCCGATCGGCCGGTTGTGGCGCCCGTTCTATGCCTGGTACGGCAGGATGGCGCTGATTGGGCATTTCTGGCGCGCGGTCGGGCTCGGGCTGACCACCGTGGAGGTCGAGTTCCATCCGCCGGTGAGCCTCGACCAGTTCGCCTCGCGCAAGGCGCTCGCCGATCATTGCCACGCCCTGGTCGGACGCGGGCTCGTGCTCGCCAACTCGGGTCGGCAGCCGGCGGCGCCGGGCGCCGCCGCGACTCCGCAAACGGCCTGATGCCCAAGATGCGCGCGCGGCAAGGATGTGCGAGGTGAGCAAGAAGCTGTTCATCCGGACCTATGGCTGCCAGATGAACGCGTACGACTCGGCGCGCATGGCCGAGACGCTGACGCCGTTCGGCTACGCGCCGGCCTCCGCGCCGGAGGAGGCGGATCTCGTCGTCGTCAACACCTGCCATGTCCGCGAGCACGCTTCGGAGAAGGTATTTTCGGAGCTCGGGCGGCTGCGCAAGCTGAAGGAGGAGCGCGCCGCGCGGGACGGCGGACGCATGCTGATCGCGGTCGCTGGCTGCACAGCGCAGGCGGAAGGAGCCGAGATCTGGACGCGCGCGCCGTTCGTCGACATCGTGCTCGGTCCGCAGACCTATCACCGCCTGCCCGAGCTGGTGCGCGCCGCCACCAAGACGACGCGGGCGCGCGCCCTCGATTGCGAATTCCCCGCCGAGTCGAAGTTCGACCTCCTGCCGGCGCCGGGATGCGACGGGCCGTCGGCCTTCCTGTCGGTGCAGGAAGGTTGCGACAAGTTCTGCAGCTTCTGCGTGGTTCCCTACACGCGCGGCGCCGAATATTCGCGCCCGGCGCGGGCGATCCTGGCCGAGGCGCGCCACCTCGTCGGCCAGGGAGTGCTGGAGATCACCCTGCTCGGCCAGAACGTCAATGCCTGGCACGGCGAGGCGCCGAACGGCGGCGCTTGGCGTCTGGGCCGGCTGATCCGGGAGCTGGCCGGCATGGAAGGGTTGGCGCGCATCCGCTACACCACCTCGCATCCGCTCGACATGGACGATGAGTTGATCGCGGCGCATGGCGAGGAAGCCAAGCTGATGCCGTTCCTGCACTTGCCGGTGCAGTCGGGCTCGGACCGCGTCCTCGCCGCGATGAACCGCCGGCACGACGCCGCCGCGTATCTGCGCCTGGTCGAGCGGTTGCGCGCAGCGCGGCCCGATCTCGCGCTTTCCTCCGATTTCATCGTCGGTTTCCCGGGCGAGGAAGAGTCCGACTTCGCCGCCACGCTCGGACTCGTGCGCGCGGTCGGTTTCGCCAACGCCTACAGCTTCAAATACAGCCCGCGCCCGGGAACGCCGGCGGCCGCGCGCGACGATCAGGTCGCGGACGAGGCGAAGGCGGAGCGGCTGGCGTGGCTCCAGGAGCTGGTCGCGCGGCAGGCGGAGAGCTTCAACGCACGCTTCGTCGGGCGCGAGCTCGACGTGCTGCTCGACCGCCCGGGCCGCCGGCCCGGCCAGCTGGTCGGCCGCAGCCCCTACATGCAGTCGGTGCACGTGACCGCGCCCGCTTCGATGCGCGACGCGATCGCCCGGGTGCGCGTCACGGCGGCGCGTGCGAATTCGATGAGCGGCGAGATCGGGGAGGCGCAAGCCTGCGCGTGACGGGCCAATCCTCCGGCCGGCCGGGCGGCGGCGAATCGCGCATCGTGCGCGAATTCGCCGACAATACGCTGCTGCTCATGCTGTTCGGGCCGCACAACGCGCATCTCGACGATATCGGCCGCGAGCTGGGCGTCGTCATCGCCACGCGCGGCAACCGGGTGACCATCTCCGGCCCCCCCGAAAGCATCGAGCGGGCGGGCGACGTGCTCGACGGACTGTACAGCCGCCTGGAGAAGGGCTCCGAGGTCGGTCCCGCCGACGTGGCCGCCGCGCTGCGCATGGGCGGCGAGCCGGAGATCGTGCTGGCCACCCGCCGGCGCCAGATTTCGCCGCGCAGCCCGGCCCAGGCCGCGTATTTGCGCGCGATGGAGCGGCACGAGCTGGTGTTCGGACTCGGCCCCGCCGGCACCGGCAAGACCTATCTCGCCGTCGCCAAGGCGGTGACCATGATGATCAAGGGCGAGGTCGACCGCATCATCCTGTGCCGTCCCGCGGTCGAGGCGGGCGAGCGCCTGGGCTTCCTGCCCGGCGACCTGCGCGAGAAGGTCGATCCCTATCTCCGTCCGCTCTACGACGCGCTGCACGACATGCTGCCCGGCGACCAGGTGGCGAAGCGCCTCGCCGCGGGCGACATCGAGGTCGCCCCGCTCGCCTTCATGCGCGGGCGCACGCTCGCCAGCTCCTTCGTCATCCTGGACGAGGCGCAGAATACGACGCCGGTGCAGATGAAGATGCTGCTCACCCGGTTGGGCGAACATTCCCGGATGGTGGTGACCGGCGATCCCTCGCAGATCGATCTGCCGGCCGGCGCGCGTTCGGGTCTCGACGACGCGCTCGACGTGCTCGCCGGAATGGAGAATGTGGGATTCGTCCGCTTCGGCGACCGCGACGTGATCCGGCACGCCCTGGTGACGCGCATCGTGCGCGCCTACGATTCGCGCGACGCCAAGCGCGGGAACGGCGGCAAATGAGCGGCGCCGAGATCGCGGTCAGCGTCTCCTGCGCGGCCTGGACGCGCGCGCTGCCCGAAGCCGAGCTGCTGTGCGAGAAGGCCGCGCTGGCCGCCCTCGCCGGAGCGCCCGACGACGCGCGCCCCGTCGCGCCGAGCGAGGTCTCGATCGCGCTCGCCGACGACGCGCTGGTGCGCGATCTCAATTCGCGCTACCGCGGCATCGACCGGCCGACCGACGTGCTTTCGTTTCCTGCCGCCGAGGGCGACGAGCCTGCGCCCGAAGGCGCGCCGATCCTGCTCGGCGACGTCGTCCTCGCCTACGAGACCGTACTTGCCGAAGCCGAGGCGGAGGGCAAGCCGCTGGCCAATCATCTCGCGCATCTGGTGGCGCACGGGGTGTTGCACCTGCTCGGCTACGATCACGTCGCCGAGGACGATGCGCGCGAGATGGAAGCGATCGAGATCGCGATCCTCGCCGGGCTCGGCATCGCCGACCCCTACGCCGCGTCGATGACGGAGAGGGCGCGATGAGCGAATCGGGCCAGGGCAGCGCGGCCCCCGCCGAGGCCCAGCCGGCCGCGCCGCGCCGTCGCATCCTCGACTGGTTGCGAAGCCTGCGCCGGTCGGACGCGGCCGAGTCCGTGCGCGAGACGCTCGAGGAGCTGATCGAGGAGCGGGCCGAGGCCGAAACGCCGATCGACGCGCAGGAGCGGCGCCTGCTCGCCAACATCCTGCGGTTGCGCGAGGTGACCGCGCATGACGTGATGGTGCCGCGCGCCGACATCGTCGCGGTCGATCTCGCCATCGGCCGCCAGGAGCTGATCGACACGATGATGCAGGAGCGCCATTCGCGTTACCCGGTGTTCCGCGGCGCGCTCGACGACGCGGTCGGTTTCATCCACATCAAGGACGTGATGGCGCAGATGGCGGCCGGCTCGCCATTCGCGCTGGCCAAACTGATCCGCCGCATTCTATTCATCTCGCCCGCCATTCGCGTGCTCGATTTGCTGCTGGAGATGCGTATCAAGCGCACGCATCTGGCGCTGGTGGTCGACGAGCATGGCGGCATCGACGGGCTGGTCTCGATCGAGGACCTGGTCGAGCAGATCACCGGCGAGATCGAGGACGAGCACGATACCGAGGCGGAGCCCGATTTCATCGTCCGCCCCGATGGCGCGATCGAGGCGGACGCGCGCGTGCCGCTGGCCGAATTCGAGGCCCGCGTCGGACCGTTGCTCAACGACGACGAGCGCGAGGAGATCGACACGCTGGGCGGACTGGTCTCGTTCCTGTCCGGGCACGTGCCCGCGCGCGGCGAGCTGGTGCGCCACGCCTCGGGGATGGAGTTCGAGGTGGTGGACGCCGATCCGCGCCGGGTCAAGCGCGTGCGCATCCGCAACCTGCCGAAGAAGGAGGAGCGGGCGGCGTGATCGGCGCGCTCACCGGGTGGCGCCGGCGCGGCGTGGCGGCGCTGCTCGGCGTGCTGGCGACGCTCGCGCTGCCCCCGCTGCACCTGATCCCCCTGCTGTGGCCGGCCTTCGCCGGACTGCTGCTGTTGATCGACGGCGCGCCGCGCGCGCGCACGGCGTTCGCCGACGGCTGGTGGTTCGGATTCGGGCATTTCTCGGCCGGCCTCTATTGGGTGGCCTATGCGCTGCTGATCGATCCCCCGCGCTTCGGTTGGATGATCCCGTTCGCGGTGTTCGGGCTCGGCGGCGGACTCGCGCTGTTCGCCGGGTTCGCGGCTTGGGCCGCGCGGATCGCATCCGAGCCCGGCATCGGGCGCGTGCTGGCGCTTGCCGCCGCGTGGTCGTTCGGCGAGTGGGTGCGCGGCTGGCTGCTCACCGGATTTCCCTGGAACCTGATCGCCACTTCCTGGGTTCCGGTCCCGCCGGTCGCGCAGGCGACATCGCTGGTGGGCGCCGACGGGTTGGGCCTCTTAACTGTCGCGCTCGGCGCGATGCCCGTGCTGATGATTCCGCGCTGGCGCGAGGGAGCCAAGCCGTTCGCGGCCAGCCTCGCTTTGCTCGCCCTGCTCGCGCTCTGGGGCTGGCTGCGCATTCCCGACGGGCCGGTTCCCGCCGTGCCCGGCGTGATGCTTCGCCTGGTCCAGGCGGCCATTCCGCAGACCGACAAGTGGCGGCCCGAGAACCGCGTCCACGAACTGAACGAGCAGCTCACGCTCACCCGCTCGCCCGGCTACGACAAGATCACCGAC
>JASHSH010000216.1 GCA_030040955.1 Rhodospirillales bacterium | reverse complement strand
GCCGGCGAGCGAGGCCGCTTGCGCCGCGCGCAGCACCGGGCCGGTCTCGACCAGATGGATGCGCAACGCGCGCCGGAAGTCCGGGCGCAGCGCGGCGGCGCGCAGCAAATCCGTCATCAGCGTGCCCTTGCCGGGGCCGAGCTCGACGAGCGCGATTTCGGCCGGGCTTCCCATCCGTTCCCACAGGCTCGCGCACCACATGCCGATCAGCTCGCCGAACATCTGGCTGATCTCCGGCGCGGTGACGAAATCGCCGGCCCGGCCGATCGGGTCCTTGCGCCGGTAATAGCCGAGCTCGGGATGGGCGAGGGCCAGTTCCATATAGGTGGCGAGCGGGATCGGTCCTTCCTCGCGGATGCGCGCGAACAGCAGCCGGGCGAGCTCGGTGCCGCTCACGCCCGCCGCGGCCACAACAGCAGCGCGAGCCCGGCCAGCGCGAGCGGCACGCACAGGACCTGGCCCATCGTCAGCGGGCCGATCACCGGGCCGAGGAACGCGTCGGGCTCGCGGAACAGCTCGCAGAAGCTGCGCGCGACGGCGTAGCCGAGCAGGAAGGCGCCGGCCAGCGTGCCGCGGCGCAGCCGCAGCCGCTCGCTCCGCCACAGCAGGAACATCAGGATCAGCAGCGCCAGGCCCTCGAGCCCGGCTTCGTAGAGCTGGCTCGGATGGCGCGGGATCGGCCCGCCGGCGGGGAAGATCATCGCCCAGGGCAGGTCGGGCGGCGCCGGGCGCCCGATCAGCTCGCCGTTGACGAAGTTGGCGAGCCGTCCGAACAGCAGGCCGAGCGGCACGGTCACGCACAGCACGTCGCCGACCGCGAGCAGATCGAGCTTGCGCCGGCGCGCGAACAGGATGGTCGCGCCCACCACGCCGAGCAGCCCGCCATGGAACGACATGCCGCCCTGCCAGATCGCCGGGATCGCCAGCGGGTCGTGAAAATAGCTCACCGGCTTGTAGAACAGCACGTAGCCGAGCCGTCCCCCCAGCACCACGCCGAACGCGACCCAGACCAGGTAATCGTCGATCTGCGCCGGGTCGAGCGCGAAGGGCGGGCGGGCGGCCAGCCAGCGCATGTAGCGCCAGCCGCCGATCAGCCCCGCCATATAGGCCATCGCGTACCAGCGGATGGCGAGCGGGCCGATGCGCACCATCACCGGGTCGAAATCGGGGAAGGCGAGGGCCATGCGCCTTGGGCTAGCGGTACGGGTCGGCGGCGGCGAGGAAGCCGGTGACGTAGCGGGTGATGCCGTCCTCGAGCGAGGTGAAGGGCCTGGAATAGCCCGCCGCGCGCAGCCGCCCGGTGCTCGCCTGGGTGAAATACTGGTACTTGGCGCGCAGCTCCATCGGCGTGTCGATGTAGCGGATATGCGGCTCCTTGCCGAGCGCGCGATAGACCTGGGCGGCGAGGTCGTGGAAGCTGCGCGCCTTGCCGCTGCCCAGGTTGAACAGCCCGTTCGCGGCGGGATGGTCCAGCAGCCACAGCATCACCGCGATCGCGTCCTCGACCCAGACGAAGTCGCGCAGCTGCCCGCCATCGGGATAGCGCGGATCGTGCGAGCGGAACAGCTGCGCCGCGGCGCCGGCGGCGGCGGCCGGATAGACCTGCGCCACCACGCTCTTCTGGCTTCCCTTGTGATACTCGTTCGGCCCGTAGACGTTGAAGAATTTGAGGCCGACCCATTGCGGCGGCATCGGCCTGCCCTCGGCCAGCTTGCGCGCAACGCGGCGGTCGAACAGGTGCTTGCTCCAGCCATAGGCGTTCATCGGGCGGAGCTTGGCGAGCGCGGCCTGGTCGATGCCGTCCTCGAAGCCCTGGCTCCCGTCGCCATAGGTGGCCGCCGAGGACGCGTAGACGATGCGCACCTGGTTGCGCGTGCACCAGGCGAACAGCGCGACCGACAGGTTGAAATTGTTGGCGACGATCAGGTCGGCGTCGCGCTCGGTGGTGGTCGAGATCGCGCCCAGATGGAAGACGCAGCGCACCCGCGCGGCGTTGGCATCGAGGAATTGGAACAAAAGGTCGGGATGGACGATGTCGGTCAGCTCGCGCTTGGCGATGTTGCGCCACTTGTCGTTGTCGCCCAGCCGGTCGCACAGGACCAGCGGGCCGAGGCCCCGCTCCTCCAGCGCGGCGAGCAGGTTGGAGCCGATGAATCCGGCGCCGCCGGTGACCACGTACATGCGGAGATTCCCGTTTGGCCGCGCGCCCTTATAGGCCGCGCCCCGCGCCCGGGCAAGGCGCACGGGACCGGCTGTCCGCACCGTTGCGCGGCGCGCGCCCCATCTGGGAGACTGGCCGCGACCCGGGAGGCGTCCAATGAGACTCTACGGCTTCTGGCGGTCCTCCGCCGCCTATCGCGCGCGCATCGCGCTCAACCTGAAGGGCATCGAATACGACTACGCGCCCATCAACCTGGCCGAGGGCGAGCAATGGGCCGCCGCCTATCGCGCCGTCAATCCGCAGTCGCTGGTGCCGGCGATCGTCGACGCGGGCCACACCATCTTCCAGTCGATCGCCATCATCGAATATCTGGAGGAGACGCGGCCCGACCCGCCGCTGCTGCCGAAGGACGCGCCCGGCCGCGCCCGCGTGCGCTCGCTGGCGCTCGCCGTCGCCTGCGAGATCCATCCGCTCAACAATTCCCGCGTGCTCGCCTATCTCAAAGACAGGCTTCTGCTCGACGACAAGACGCGCGACGCCTGGTACGCGACCTGGATAGCCACGGGCTTCGCCGCGATCGAGGAGCGGCTGGCCCGCGAGCCGGAGACCGGGCGCTTCTGCCACGGCGATGCGCCGACCATGGCCGATGTCTGCCTGGTGCCGCAATTCGCCAACGCCGAACGGTTCAGGGTCCCGACCGAGGCGTTCCCGACCATCGCCCGGATCGTGAAGACTTGCCGCGCGTTGCCCGCCTTTCGCGCCGCCGAGCCCGCCCGTCAGGCCGACGCGCCGGCCGCCTGAGGGCTCACTTCTCCTTCATCACCCACACGCCGTCCCAGTCGTCGGCAGGGGGATGCGCGAGCATATGGGCGCAGCGCTCCACATACATCACGGACGGAGCGTCCGCCGGATGCAGCGCGGCCGCCTCCTCGAACGCCTTCTGCGCCTGGGCGAACTTGCGGTCGCGGTAGCTCTTGACGCCGTGCTGGAAGGCCTGCACCGCCTCCATCGCGTTCGGGAAGCTTTCCTCGGTGTGGTAGTCGAGAATCTCGAAAATCTCGACCGGCTTGGTCTTGCCCTTGACCACCACCAGGTCGATCGGGCGCCAGCGATAGGTGCCCTTCAGCGCCTTCACCGAGGTCTCGCTGACCAGGATCTGCGCGCCATATTGCTTGCAGGCCGATTCCAGCCGCGCCGCCAGATTCACCCCGTCGCCGATCACGGTGTAGTTCATGCGCTTGGGCGAGCCGATATTGCCCGACACCACCACGTCGGTGTTGAGCCCGATGCCGATCTTCACCGGCTTCTTGCCGTCGTTGGCGCGGCGCGTGTTGAACGCCTGCAATTCCGACATCATGCCGATCGCGGTGCGCATCGCGCGGTCGGCGTCGTCGTCGTGCGGGAAGGGCGTGCCGAACACCGCCATGATCGCGTCGCCGATGAACTTGTCGAGCAGGCCGCCGTTGCGGTCGATGCAGTCGACCATCAGCGTGAAATACTCGTTGAGCAGGCTGATCGTGCCCTGCGCGCCCAGCTCCTCGGAGAGCGTGGTGAAGCTGCGGATGTCGGAGAACATCACCGTGGCCACGCTCGCCTGGCCGCCGAGGAAGTCCTCGCCGGCGGCGAGCAGCTTGTCGGTCAGCGCCGGGTCGAGGTAGCGCGACATGGTCGACTTCATCCGCTTCTCGCTGGAGATGTCCTCGATCATCAGGATCGAGCCCAGCTTCTTCTCGGCGCTCGATTGCAGCGGCATCGCGGTCAGGTTGACCGACAGCTCGACCGGATCGAGCACGCCGCGCATCTTGGCGTCGACGGTCTCCTCGATCTTCCCGCTCTCCTTCACCTGGGCGATCTTCTCCAGCACCCAGGCATTGTCGCCGGCGAACACCTCGGCGGCGGCCTTGCCGACGAACTCCTTGACCCGCAGCTTGAGGATGCGCGCGCCGGCGGCGTTGCAGGTGACCACCTTGCCCTCGCCGTTCAGCGTGATCACGCCGTTGGTCATCGATTCCAGGATCGACTCGTTGTAGTTCTTGGTCGCCTGGACCTCGTCGAACAGCTTGGCGTTCTCCAGCCCGATCGAGATCTGCGAGGTGAAGGCCTTCAGCCGCGCCTCGTCCTCGTCGGTGAAGCTGCCGCCGCGCTTGTTCAGCACCTGGGTGACGCCGATCACCTTGCCTTCCTTGTTGGTCACCGGCACGCACAGGATCGAGCGGGTGAAATACCCGGTCTTGCGGTCGAACGAGGGATTGAAGCGCAGGTCGGCGTAGGCGTGCGGGATGTTCATGCTCTTGCCCGAGGTGAACACCGTGCCCGCGATGCCGAGATGGTTGGGCAGGCGGATGCTGGTGGCGCCCAGCCCCTGGCCGATCTCGGTGTGCAGCTCGTTGGTCTTCTCGTCGTTGATGAACAGGGTCGAGCGCTCGGCGTCGAGCATGCGGGTGATCGCCGCCATGATCTTCTGCAACAAGGGCCCCAGTTGCAGCTCGGAGCTCACCTCGGAGACGACGCCGAGGAAGTCGAGCTCCTGGCGGCGCGACTTCTCGATGTTCTCGATGGTGCGGAAGCTTTCCAGCGACACCGAGGCCTGCGCGATGATGGTCTCCAGCAGGCTCAGATCCTCCTCGGTGAACTGGCCCTCGACCTTGTTGAGCAGCTGGGCGACGCCGATCATCTCGCCCTTCAGCGTGCGCATCGGCGCGCACAGGATGTTGCGCGTGGTGAAGCCGGTCTGCTGGTCGATCGCGCGGTTGAAGCGCGGATCGGCGTAGGCGTCGTGGATGATCTCGCCCTTGCCGGCGGCGAACACCGCGCCGGCCACGCCGGCGGTGTTCAGCATGCGGATCTCGCGGGCGAAGCGGCCCTGGACCCGCGAATAGAGCTCGTGGGTGACCGGGTCGTGGAGGAACACCGAGCCGCGCTGCGTGCCGATCACCTGGGTGCAGATGTCGCGCATGGTGCGCAGCGCCTCGCCCAGATCGTTGGCCTTGGCCATGTTGTTGGCGACCTCGAGCAGCAGCTCGGTCAGCCGCGGCGAGCGCCGCTTGCTGCGGATCGTCTGGCGGTCGTGGTCAGACAGGTCGAGCATGGGTCTCGATTCCGGCGCGCAGCGCCTGGATGGTGTCGTGCAGCTGCTTGGTCTCGCGCTGATGCTCGGAATCCGCCCGCTGCGTCTCCGCCATCGCCTGGCGGCGCTGGGCGTCGAGCTCGTCGCGGATCGCCGAGATCGCGGCGCGCAGCTGGGTGATCTCGGCGTTGGCCCCGGCCACCGCCTTCTGGGTGCGCTCGGCCTCGCCGGCGCGGTGGCGCTCCATCTCGTCGCGCAGCGCGTTGATGGTGGCGCGCAGCTGGGTGATCTCGTCGTTGGCCGCCGCGACCGCCTTCTGCGTGCGCTCGGCCTCGCCGGCGCGCTGCGCCTCGAGCTGGTCGCGCAGCGCGTTCACCGTGCCCTTGACCTGGCGGAGCTCGTCCTGCGTGCCGGACACGGCACCCTGGATGCGCTCCTGTTCGCCGATGCGCGATTGTTCGAGCGCGTCGCGCAGCGCGTTGATGGTCGATTTCAGCTGATCGGACTCGCCGGTCAGCTTGACCATCTCCTGCTGGGCCCGCGCGCGCTCCTCCGCCAGCAGCCGCTCGAGGCGGTCCAGGCGCTCCTCGTCCGTCGCCGGTGCGTCGGCGGCGACCAGCGTCGCGGAAACCCCCGCGTGCATCGCTTTCTCCGACCAGCCTTGCGCGCCATCTTAGCATCGACCCGTTCGCCACGGAACGACGCCCTAGTTTCAAGGCTGTAACGGCGACGGGACGCGGTCCAACGCGGCCGCCGCCGCCGGCGCCCGCGCGCTTCGCCCGGCGGATCGGCCGCCCTCAGATGAGGGCGACGGTCTCCGCCTGCGGCCCCTTATGGCCCATGGTGATGGTCAGCCGCACCCGCTGGTCGGGTTCCAGCGTGCGCAGCCCGGATTTCTCGAGGGCGCGGATATGGACGAACACGTCCTTGCCCCCGTCGTCCACGGCGATGAAGCCGAACCCCTTGTCCGGGCTGAAGAATTTGACCCGCCCCTCGACCGTCGGGCCGGGCTCGCGCGACTCCGTCGGGCGCGGGCGGCGCGGCACCGCGGTGGACATGTCCACCGAATGCACGTTGACCACCTGCGGTCCGCGCTGGCCGGGGCCAAGGTCGCACACCATGGTGGCGCCTTCGCCGACCTCGCCGATATTGGCCCGCTCCAGCGCCGAGATGTGCAGGAACGCATCCGGCGCACCGTCGGTCGGGGAGACGAAGCCGAATCCCTTCGTCGCGTTGAACCACTTCACCGTCACCGTCACGTTGGGCTGGTCTGCAATGGGCCGGCTCATCTCCGGACGCGGGCGCGGAGCGGGCGCATCGAAGCCGCCGCCGCCGAAATCCCCCATTCCTTCCCTCTGTCGCCCCTCGCCGCGGCGACGATGGTCTGAACGATCACGCTGCCAAGACATGACTCAACTCTTTCCGTTCCGTTTTGTCCGACGTTCTCGGCGGAAATTGGTCGCGTAACCCGCGCCTGCCTCCCCCGGCCCCGACTGCCCCCGTGCCGCACGGCTTGCGCGCAACGGTGCCCCGCCTCTCCCAAGGCGATGCCATCGCGGCGAGCGGATACCCGATCCCCGCGACGTTCCAGCGCGCCGACTGGCAGCGAAACGAGAGAGCATAGCATCAATGCGGGAATAGCGCATCTGCTAGTTTGCTGGGAGGTTGCCGGGGCGAAACGTCCCCGCCTCCCCGTTGCGCGCCGCCTCTCCGCTCAGTGGCGGGTGTTTTGCAGCAGCCCCTCGGCGATGTGCAGATTGATGGCGATCAGGATGTCGAGCCTGCCGTCGCTGATCGCCACCCCGTCGCGCCAGGTGGCGTCGACGACGAAGCCGCTGAGGCGAAACAGGTTCTGGCGGATGTCCGCCGGCAGCTCGTTTTCCGTCCCGGTCACCAGGGTTCGGATGGCGACCCAGAGTTCGAGATTGTGCTCGAGCGCGCGGGCGAGCAGCGAGGCCTTGCCGCGGGCGCGTTCCAGCACCACGGCGGACTCCGCCAGGGCATATGCGTCCTGCTGGCGGACGGTGAGGCTGTCCTGGGCGATGGCGTTCATGGCAATTCCTTTCGCATTCGCGGCGCGCCGGGCCGGGGCTATTTCAGGTAGTTGAGCAGGCTGAGCTGGCGCACCGTCGCCAGCGCCTGGTACGAGGCTTCCAGCACGGACTGCTGGTCGAGCAACTGCACGATGGTCTGGGTCGAGTCGGAGTTCAGCATCTGGCCGAGCGAGGTCTGGATGAAGTTGCGGTAGTTGGTCTGGTTGGTGGTCACCGCGCTCAGGTTGCTCTGCTGGTTGTCGGCGCTCTGCTGGAGCTGCGTCAGGTCGTTGAGCGCCGAGGTCATCAGATTGTCGGCCTGCTGGACCCGACCGAGATTCATGTCCAGGCCCCCGGCGGTGCCGAGCTGGCCCTCGGCGATCAGGCCCATCGCTTGGATGGCCTGCTCGAAGGCGGAATTGGAGGCGGTGACGCCGTAGTCGAGCGAGGTGTTGGTGTCGATCAGCTGGCTGAGCTGCGCGTTGTTGCCGTCGTAATAGCTGGTCGTGCTCACGCTGGCGTTGGTGGCGAGCTGCACCGCGGTGTTGGGCGGCGCCAGGTTGACCTGGGTGGAGGCGACCTGCACGGCGGTGTTCGGCTGCGCCACGGTGACGGTGTCGTCGACGGAGAACGCGGCGCCCTGCGGCGCGAGGGTGAGCGTGGTGCCGTTGTTCGCGGTCACCACGTAGCTCGCGTTGTTGCTGGCGCTGCCCGAGACCGTGATCACGTCGCCCGGGTTGATCCCGGCCAGGCTGCCGGAATTGGTGGCGGTGATGGTCGGCGAAACGTAGCTCGCGTTGAAGGTCAGCCCGCCGGTGGCCGTGCCGGTATAGTTGGTTTGCCCGTCGGTGATCTCGGCGCTGGTGTTGTTGGCCTCGTCGGTCACCGCCGCGTTGTACACCTGGTTGACGGTGTAGTTGCCGGCGTTCGCGGTGGTGCCGCCGATGGTGATCGAATCCCCGCTCGAGATGGTCTGCATGCTGTCCAGGTGGGTGCCGACGACCACGCCGCTGTTGCCGTAGAAACTGAGATTGCCGGTTTGCACCGTGCCGCCCGTGGTCGGCTCGTAGGTGTTGGTGTTGGTGTTGTCGGTGATGGTGGCTTGGGCGTTGGTGGTGTCGGTTTCGTCGGTGAAGGCCGGCGTGGTCGCGGTCACCATGAAGCTGCCGTCGTTCGACGTGGTGCCGCTCACGCCCAACGCCGAGCCCGCCTGCAAGCCCCCGAGCTCGCTGAAGGATCCGGTGACGGTCGAGACGCCGGCGTTGGTGGCGAAGGTGAGCGGGTTGGTCGCCGTCACCGTCTGCGTGCCGTTGATGCTCAGCGTCGCCGGATGCGTCGTCGAGGTCGTTTCGTCGACCACCGGCGTGGTGAAGATCTGGGTGACCAGGCGGGTGCCGTCGTTGCTCGTCGTGCCGGCGACCGTCAGATCGTCGCCGGCCTGGATTCCGGCCAGGCTGCCGTCGGTGGTCGCCACGATGCCGCCGCCCGAGAAGAATTGCAGGTCGCCGGTCGCGGCATTGGCGTAGGTGGTCGAACCGTCGGTCAGGCTGGCCCCGGCGCCCGCGGTCTCGTTGGCGACCAGCTGGGTGGTGCCGGTGACCACGAAATTGCCGTTGTTCGAGGTGCTGCCGGTGACGTTGAGAATGTCGCCCTCCGCCAGATTGCCGACATCCTGTTCGGTGCCGACCAGGGTGGGCGGCGAGCCCGAGGTGAACTGCACCGGGGTGGCGGTGTCGAGGTCGGTGACCGCGCCGGTGAGCGAGTTGGTGGTCTGGAACTGCGGCGTCGTGGTGGTGGCCAGCTGGATCGCGGTATTGGGCGGGGCCAGGGTGAGCGTGGTGCCGTTGTTCGCCGTCACCACATAGGTGCCGTTGTTGTGCTGCGTGCCGCCGACCGTGATGACGTCGCCCGCCGCGATGCCGTCCAGGCTGCCGGCGGTGGTCGCGGTGATGGTCGGCGTGGTGCCGCTGGCCGTGAAGGTCAGCCCGTCGGTCTGCGTGCCGAGGAAGTTCTCGCTGCCGTCGGTGATCTCGGCGCTGGTGTTGTTGGCCTCGTCGGTCACCGCGTCGGTGAAGGTCTGGGCGACTTCCGAGCTGCCGTTGTTGTCGGTGGTGCCGGTGATGTCGGCGGGCAGGCCGGTCTGGTAGCCGGCGAAGGCGCCGTCGGTGCCGGCCACCACCACCTGGCTCTGCTGGTAGAAGGTGGTCGCCCCGGTGGCCGAGGAGCCGTTGAAGATGTGCGAGCCCTGCGCGATGTTGGTGGTCCCGCCGGCCGCGTCGGTCTCGTTGACCACCGGATCGGCCTTCGGCGTGGTCTCGTCGGCCACCGCGGTGGCGAAGGTCTGGATCACCTGGTACATCCCGTTGTTGAACTGGGTGCCGGTGATATTGACGGTCTGGCCGTCCTCCAGCGCGGCGAGCGAGCCGTTGTTGTTGGCCAGCGCGATCGAGCTGCCCGCCTCGAAGGTCAGCGCGCCCGGCGTGATCACCGCCGAGGTGCCGTTCGAGATCTGCGCGCCCGAATTCGCGCCCTCGTTGTTGAGCGAGGTCTCCTGCGCCTTGAGCACCGACAGCTGCCCGGTGGTCGAGTCGTAGCCGGTCACCTGGTAGACGCCGTCATTGTCCGGATTCGCCGCGTTCGACACGGTGATGAACGAGTTGAGCGGAATCTGGGACAGGCCGGTGTTCGATCCGTTGTCCGAGATGGTGCCGTTGGCGTTGAAGTTGATGCCGCTGGTCGCGTCGGTGAAGGACTGGTCGGAGGTGCCCTCCGACCAGGAGATCGTCGCCTGGGTGTCCGGGCTGCCGGTGATGAAGGTCGGCGCGGCGGTGAAGTTGGCGCGCTGGATCGTCACCGTGGTGCCGGTCGGGTCGACGCTCTGGACGATGAAGTTGCCGTCGTCCGCCGAGTTGGCGGCGCCGCTGATGGTGAACGAATCCCCCGCCTGCAGGCTCGAGAATCCCCCCGTCGTCTGGCTGACGATCTGGTTCGGGTAGGTGAAATAGGCGTTGGTCTGGAAGTCCAGTCCGGCATCCTGGGTCGCGTTGGCCGAGGTGGTCACGGTGATCGGACTGGCCGGCGTGACGCCCGGGCTGCCCGAGGCGACCAGGCTCGGGCTCACCGTGATGGTGGTGCCGTCGTTTTGCAGCACGGTATAGGTGCCGCTGTTGCTGCCGGCCCCGGTGACGTCGATCACCGAGCCGACCGGCACGGAGCTGAACTGGCCGGAATTGGACGCCGTGATGGTGCCGGCCTCGGCGTTGAAGGTCAGGCTGCCGGTGTCCTGCACCGTGGTCTGGACCTGCGCGAGATTGGCCGCGCTCGACGAGGGATAGGAGGTGTTGTAGCCGTCATAGGCGTTCTGGAACGCCGACAGCGTGCTGAACCCGATGTCGACCGCGGGGGTGCTGGTGGCGGTGCCCGAGAACAGGTACTGCCCGTCCACCTGCGTGTTCAGGTAGTACTCCATCTCCTGCAGCGAATCGAACGCGTTGGTCTGCAGGTTCTGGATGTCCTGCGCGTTGCTCGACTGGTCGTTGTCGATGAACGTCTCCAGCTCCTGCTGGAAGTCGGACATCGTCGTCTGCAAGGCGGAATAGGTGGACTGCATCGTGTTCAGCTTCAGCGAAACCATCGTGTTGTCGTCGAGGAATCCGCTGATCGAGCTGTTCTGGTCGCCGAGGTCGAGCGCCTGCTGCGACACCTGCGCGATGTCGGCATAGTCCTGCGACTTCTTGCCCGAGGTGAGCTCGGTGACCAGGTCGTTGAGCTGCGCCTGCAGCTGGATCACCAGGTCGGCGTTGAGCTGGTCGGAGGCGTAGGTTCCGATGCGGTCCATGGCGTGTCCTACTGGATGATGTCGTCGAGCGCGGCGAACAGGGTCTGCATCGTCGAGATCACCCTCGCCGAGGCCTGGTACGACTGCTGGTAAATGATCAGGTTGGACAGTTCCTGGTCGATGTTGACGCCGGAGACCTGGCCCTTCTGCGTGGTCAAGCTGCTGACCAGGGTCTGCTGGTAGGTGAGCGAGGTCTGCGTGTTGTTGGCCGAGGTCGAGGCGGCGCTCACCATGTTGGCGGCGTATTCCGACAGCGTGTAGTCGCCCTGGCCGAGACCGCCCGCGCTGCTGAACGACTGCGGGCTGGACAGGAAGTCGGCCATCTCGGTGGTGATCGTGCTGTCGGCGACGCCGGCGTAGAACTCGTTGTCGGTCGAGTCGTACTGGAGCGCGCCGCGCGACATCAGCGACGCGTTGGCGGCGATGTCGGACTGCACCTGCAACGACGCCGCCGTGCCGGTGGCCGCCGCCGACAGCCCGAGCTGGCTGGTGATGCCGCCGGTGGCCTGCATCGCCGTGGTGTTGTTGTGGGTGATCTGCAGCCGCACGCCGGAGCCGTCGCTGACCACCGCCGCGCTGGCCAGCTGGTTGGTGACGAACTGGAGCTGCGCCTCCTGGCCGTTGCCCATGGTCTCGGAAAGCTGGAGCGGCTGGCCCTGCTGCGAGTAGACCTGCAGCCATTCCGAGGTGCCGTCGGTGCCGACGACGGCCTGCACCCCGGCCGCCGACAGGCTGGCATTGGAATCGATCGCCTGGGCGATCTGCTGGAGGCTCATGCCGCCGTCGATGGCGACCGTGCCGAGCGTGCTCGGGTTGCTGGAAATGGTGAGGATGCCCGGGCTGGCGCTGAACCCGCTGTCCAGCACCTGGGCGCTGTTGTAGGTCACCGCCTGCGCGTTGATCTGCGCGGCGACCTGCTGGAGCGTCTCGCCCGCCTTGAACGAGATGTTCAGCGAGGCCTGCGCGCCGGTGATCGGATTGCCGTTGGCGAAGCTCGAATCGGAAAGCTCGAGCGCCGTGGCCTGCGGCAGGGCGTAGGTCGAAGTCAGCGTCTGCGACTGGTAGCTGGTGATCTGCTGGTTGGTCACCAGCAGGTCGTTCAGCCCGAGGAAGTTGGCGAAGCCGGCCACCGTCTCGTCGGCCGGCGGCTGGAGGCCCAGCCCGCTCGCCGGATCGGGGTCGGACTCGGTCGCCGGATTGTCGGCGAAGGAGGCGATCTGTCCGGTCCCGCTGCCGACCAGCGTGCCGCCGATGGTCAGCTGCTGGCCGGACGAGTTGTAGATGTCGAGCCACTGGTTGGTGCCGTCGTTCTCCACCGCGGCGACCACGCCCGCGCTTTGCAGCAGCGAGTTGGAGTTGACCGTGGCGGCGATCTGCTGGAGCGTCATGCCGGCGACGTTGATCGTGTTGGCGGCGCCCGATCCCACCGCGACGCTGAGCGTGCTGCCCGCCGCCGACACGAACGGCGAACTGATCAGCGAGGTGGTCGACTGGTAGACCGGGTCGTTGGCCCCGGTGACGCTCATCTGGTTGCCGGCCACGTCGGCGACGTTGAGCTCGACCTGGTTGCCGACGGTCTGGATGGTGGCGTTGAGCTTGCCCTTGCCGGCGGCGTTGATCGCGTTGGCGATGGTCTGCAGCGTCATGCCGGGGGTGAGCGCGACGTTGGCCAGCACCCCGGTCGAATCCTGGAAGGTCAGCACGCCGGCCACGCCGGGCACCGTGTTGGCCGAGGCGAATTCGCTGGAGGTCCAGCTGGTGCCCAGCGAATCTTCGTTGTAGTTGACGGTCACGTTGGTCGCGGCGTTGGAACCCGAGGGCAGGAACTCGAGCCCGCTCTGCGCGTCGGCCCCGGTCGCGTCGGGATCGACCGTCATGTCGTTGCCGGCGTTGTTGACCACCTGGAGATAGTCGCCCGAGCCGTCGCTGTTGGGCACCAGCGTCGCGGTCAGGCCGCCGAGCGCGTTGAACTCGTTCTCGATGTCGGTCAGCGAATCCGAGGCGGTGACGTTGACCGAATAGACGTTGCCGGCCGAGTCGCGCAGCGTCAGCGCGCCGGTCAGCCCGAGCGCCTCGGTCGGATCGGCGCTGATGCCGGACTGGAAGGTGCTGGTCTGCTCGTCGCGGAACGCGATCGTGGTCGACGAGGTCTGCGGCAGCTGGAGGCTGAAATTGCCGCTCGAGGTGATCGAGGCGTAGGTCACGCCGGTGGTGCTGAATTGCTGGTTCAGCCAGCCGTTCAGTCCCGCCGCGACCTGGCTGATGGTCCACGAGTTGGTGGTCGGCAGGTTCTGCGATTGCAGGTACTGCTCCATGATCAGCGACAGCGTCGAGCTCGCCTGCTGGGTGCCGTCGCTGTTGAGCAGCACCACCGCGGTGTCGCCGCCGGAGAGCGAGATGCTCTGCGAGTTGGGATCGAGGAAGGTGGTGGTGCCGGTGTAGCTCTGCCCGCCGTCGGGATAGGAGGTGCCCTGGTTGTTGATCTGGTTGAGCCCGTTCTGCAGCGTCTGCGCCAGCGTGTCGAGCTGGCTCTGCAAGTTCGGCAGCGTGCTGTCGCGCAATTGCATCAGCGAGGCGATGTCGCCGCTGGAGAACTGGCTGGCGATGTCCTCGCCCTGGTCGACGACATCGGGGCCGCTGATGTCGATGCCTTGCAGCTGTCCGCCGGCATAGGTCATCTGCGCCCCGATCTGGCTGGCCGCGGTGTGCGACAACGTATCGGCCTGGCCGTCGAGCAGCGGCGTGCCGGACTGGGTGTAGATGGCGATCGAGCCGTCGGAGCGGGTGTAGGTGGTGAAGTTGATGTAGGTGGCCAGCTGGCTCAGCGCCGCGCTGCGCTGGTCCTCCAGGCCGGAGACGTCGATCCCCGACACCGAATCGGTGGAGATCTCGGAATTGAGCTGCTGGATGTTGCCCAGGATCGAATTGACCTGGCCGACATCCTGCTGGATCGACTGGTCGGCCTGCGTGCGCAGCGATTGGATCTGCTGCGACATCGACTGCAACTCGCTGGTCACCGCCTGCGCCGCCTCGATCACGAGCGACGGCGTCTGGTCGGCCGCCGAGGACAGCGTCTCCAGCGAATTGTCGAGCGTCTGGATCAGGTCGCCGAGCGAGGCGCCGCTGCCCGGCTGGCCGAACATGTTCTGGATCGAGGTATCGTATTGCTGCGTCGTGGTCAGGCCGTCGAGCGTGCCCTGCGCGGATTGCAGCGAGGTGTCCAGCGCGTTGTTGATGTCCTGCGTGATCGAGCTGACCTCGACGCCGACGCCCTGGCCGGCGAGCGTCACCTCCTCGAGATTGGCGGTCTCGTCGGTGTAGTTCGGGTTGTCGATGTTGGCCAGGTTGTTCGAGATGACGTCGAGCACCTGCTGCGAGGCGAGCAGACCCGAGAGCGCGGTGTTGAGGGCCAGATTGAGCGGCATGGCGCGCCCCTACACCGTGCTGTTGAAGGCGACCGAGGCGCGCGAGGCGGGAACCACGCTCTGCACCAGGCCGGCCTTGGAGTAGTGGACCTCGCGATGCGTCTTCTTCTGCACCGCCGTGTTGATGGCGGCGAACACGCGCTCGATCGAATGCATCACCGCCCGGAGCAGCACCGCGTTCTCGGCGGCGCGCTCGTCCAACCGCTTGGCCAGCGCCAGCGTGCGCTCGCGCTGCTCGCGGGTCAGCTGCTTGCCGGCGTCGCCGGCCTTGAGCACGGTGCGCAGCCGTTCCTGGTAGAGCTTGCTCGCCGCCTGCTTGCGCTCTTGCAGCAGGGCGACGCCGGGGGCGTCCTGGCGGCGCAGCAGCTCGTTCTCCTCGGCCAGCACCTCGTCGAACAGCTCG
>JASHSH010000215.1 GCA_030040955.1 Rhodospirillales bacterium | reverse complement strand
GAGATACTCAAAGGACTCCACGTCGGTTTGCTCTTGCGAGGCGTCGGTGCGGCCGGGCGCGAAGGGAACGGTTACGTCGTGCCCGGCCTTCTTCGCAGCCTGCTCGACGGCGGCTGAACCGCCGAGAACGATCAGGTCGGCGAGCGAAACCTTCTTGCCGCCGCCTGATGTAGCATTGAACGCCTTTTGAATGCCTTCGAGGTTATCGAGCGCCTTCCTCAGCTGGGCAGGCTGGTTGACGTCCCAGTCCTTTTGCGGCGCGAGGCGAATGCGCGCGCCGTTCGGCCCGCCGCGTTTGTCGGAGCCGCGGAAGGTTGCCGCAGAGGCCCAGGCAGTCGAGACAAGCTCGGAGATGGAAAGTCCCGATGCGAGGATCTTAGTCTTAAGATCCGCGATGTCCTTGGCGTCGATCAGCGGGTGGTCGACCGCCGGGACGGGATCCTGCCAGATCAGCTCCTCTTTCGGGATGTCCGGGCCGAGATAGCGCGCGCGCGGACCCATGTCGCGGTGAGTGAGCTTGAACCACGCCCGGGCGAAGGCATCCGCGAACTGATCCGGATGCTCGTAAAAGCGGCGGGAGATCTTCTCGTAGACCGGATCCATCCGCAGCGACAGGTCCGTGACCAGCATGGTCGGCACGTGCTTCTTCGACGGGTCGAAGGCGTCCGGAATTGTCGCGGGGGCGCCTTTCGCTTTAAACTGATTGGCCCCGGCCGGGCTCTTGGTCAGTTCCCATTCGTATTTAAACAGATTCTCGAAGTAGTTGTTGCTCCACTTCGTCGGCGTCGTGGTCCAGGTGACTTCCGGGCCGCCGGTGATCGCATCAGCCCCTTTGCCCGTGCCGTACCGGTTATGCCAACCAAACCCTTGTGCCTCAATGGGCGCAGCCTCCGGTTCGGCGCCGACCAGCGACCCATCGCCGGCGCCGTGCGCCTTGCCAAAGCTATGTCCGCCGGCGATCAGCGCCACCGTCTCCTCGTCGTTCATCGCCATGCGCTTGAAGGTCTCGCGAATGTCCACAGCGGCGGCAACGGGATCCGGCTTGCCGTTCGGCCCATTCGGATTGACGTAGATGAGTCCCATCTGCACGGCGGCCAGCGGATTCTCGAGGTCGCGGGCGCCGGTGTAGCGCTCGTCGCTCTTCGGATCTGGGAACCAAACCTTCTCCTTGCCCCAATAGACGGATTCATCAGGCTCGTACACATCGGGCCGCCCGCCGCCAAAACCGAAGGTCTTGAAGCCCATCGACTCGAGCGCGACGTTGCCGGCGAGAACGATGAGGTCGGCCCAGGAGATTTTCCGGCCGTATTTCTGTTTGATCGGCCACAAGAGGCGGCGCGCCTTGTCGAGATTCGCATTGTCCGGCCAGGAATTGAGCGGCGCGAAGCGTTGCTGGCCGGCACCCGCGCCACCACGGCCGTCGCCAATGCGGTAGGTCCCCGCGGCGTGCCACGCCATGCGAATCATGAGTCCGCCGTAATGGCCGAAATCCGCCGGCCACCAGTCTTGGCTCTCCGTCATCAGCGCGGCGAGGTCCCTCTTCACGGCCTTGAGGTCGAGCTTCTTGAACTCCTCGGCGTAGTTGAAGTCCTTGCCCATGGGATCGGACTGGGGCGAGTTCTGGCGGAGAATCCTAAGGTTCAGCTGGTTCGGCCACCAGTCTTTGTTCGACCTCATTCCGACATTCGTGGTCCCGTGCATGACCGGGCACTTGCCCGCTGTCTCGTCGGTCTTAGCGTTCATCTTTCCCTCCGATCGTGTTCAAGTTTTGGGAGCGGCGGGCCGGTACCGGCGCCGTCAGGTTCGCTTGATGCGGATCACGACATCTATTCGGTCAATCGAGGTGCCGTTAGGCGGGCTGGGAATGCTGGCCATGGCGATCAGATCGTCCGGAATGTCGATCAACGTCCGATCCTCTTCGATGTAAAAATGTTGATGCGAGCCGGCATTGGTGTCGAAATAGGAGCGCTCCGCGTCGACGGCCACCTGGCGCAGCATTCCGGCCTCGGTGAACTGGTTCAATGTGTTGTAGACGGTGGCCAACGACACGCTGATCCCAGCCTCAACCGCCTCGGCACGGAGTGACTCGGCGGTCAAATGGCGCTGACCATGCTGAAACAGCAGCCCGGCCAGTGCGACGCGTTGCCGCGTGGACCTGAGCCCCGCCGCGCTCAGCCGCGTGCGGGCGCTTGCGAGGTCTCCTTTCGCTGCCTTTCGGGCCATCGCGAAATCCCTAAAATGGTGGCGGCGGCGTTCGCCGAGGAGGGCGTCCGGCCCTTGCAGGCTGAACATCCCTTCCGGAGATGTTCTTTAGAATTAGTCTTAACAGATAAGGCCGTCAAGGTGCATCGATATGCTCGATGGCCGGCAGGTCGAGAAGCTGGCGAAAGCATGGGGCTGCTCGCGGTTCGATGCGGTCGGAGGACAGGTGATTGTCCGGACGCTGAACGCGCGATCAGGCCGCCGCGCTCGGGCGCGCAGAAACGGCCTCGTGCCAGCGTCGGAGATGACCGCAACCTTCGGGGACTGCGAGTTTAATCCGAGCGGCGAAATTGACTGTCACGAGTGCCATGATGTCGGCGATCGTATAGCGGTCACCGGCGACGAACTGGCGCCCCGCCAGGTGGTGGTCCAGCATCTCGAAGAACCGCGCAGTGCGGGCGCCTCCGCGCTCGGCAAGCGCCGGGATCTGCTCGTAATCCTCCGGCCCCGGCAGGGCGCGGCCCTTGAGGCCGGGCGCGGAATTGCGGAACGCGTCGGCCGCCGCCCACATGCCCTGCCGCTCCATGCGATGCTGCCAGGCGGCGACGATCGCCTGATCCTCGGCGTCGGTGCCCAGCAGCGGCGGCGCGGGGTGGGTCAATTCGAAATAGGTGCAGATCGCGACGACCTCGCCGATCCGCCTTCCGTCGTCGAATTCGAGCACCGGCACCGTGCATTCCGGGTTGATCGCGCGGAATTCCGGCGTGAACTGCTCGCCGGCGCGCAGATCGACCGGCACGGTCGGCACGGTGATGCGCTTT
>JASHSH010000214.1 GCA_030040955.1 Rhodospirillales bacterium | reverse complement strand
CCGCGTCACCTCGCCGAGCTTCGCGCCGCGCAGGCCCCGCCCGGGCGCCAGGAACGACAGCGCCTCGAGGATATTGGTCTTGCCCGCGCCGTTCGGGCCGGTGAGCACGACGATCGGCGCGTCGATCTCCAGCCGGAGCGAGCGATAGCCGCGGAACTCGTCGAGCGCCAGGCGGCTGACCGCCGGCCCGGTCCGCGCCGACACCGAAATCGCGGCCTCGCGAACCGTCACACCCGCATCGGCATCAGCACGTAGAGCGCGCTGCCGTCGGCGACCTCGCGCACCACGGTCGGGCTGGCCGCGTCCGCCATGGCGAAGCGCGCGGCGTCGCCCTCGATCTGCGCCATGATGTCGAGCAGATAGCGCGAATTGAAGCCGATCTCGATCGGGGTCGATTCGTAGGTCGCCTCCAACTCCTCCACCGCGCTGCCCTGCTCGGGGCTGGAGGCGGAGAGCGTCAGCGCGCCCTTCTCGACCGACATCTTGATCGCGCGCGAGCGTTCGGTGGAGATCGCCGAGACGCGGTCCACCGCCTGGCTGAACTGCACCCGGTCGACCTCGAGGATCTTGTCGTTGTCGCGCGGGATCACGCGCTCGTAGTCGGGGAAGGTGCCGTCGATCAGCTTCGAGGTCAGCTCGGCGTCGCCGAAGGCGAAGCGGATCTTGGTCTCCGACAGCGCCACCGCCACGTCGCCCTCGGTCTCGTCGAGCAGCTTGCGCAGCTCGTTCACCGTCTTGCGCGGCACGATCACGCCCGGCATGCCGGCCGCGCCCTGCGGCAGCGGCACCTCGACGCGGGCCAGGCGGTGCCCGTCGGTGGCCACCGCGCGCAGCACGCGCACGCCCGAGCTTTCGGCGCCGTGCAGATAGATGCCGTTGAGGTAGTAGCGCGTCTCCTCGCTCGAAATCGCGAAGCGGGTGCGGTCGATCAGCGTCTTCAGCTCGTCCGAGGAGAGCGTGAACGAATGCGGCATCTCGCCGCCCGACATGGCCGGGAAATCCTCCACGGGGAGCGCGGGCAGGGCGAATTTCGAGCGCCCCGAGCGCAGGGTGAGCTGGCCGTCGCCGCCGCCATGTTCGAGCTCGACCTGCGAACCCTCGGGCAGCTTGCGCACGATCTCGTAGAGCGTGTGGGCCGGCGCGGTGGTCGAACCCGCGCGGCGCGCCTCGGCGGCGACCTTCTCGGCGATGTCTAGGTCCATGTCGGTGGCATTGAAGCTCGCCCGGTCGCCCTTGGCCTCGATTTTCACGTTCGACAGGATCGGGATCGTGTTGCGCTTCTCGACCACGCTCTGCACATGGTTCAGCGCCTTGAGCAGCGCCGCGCGTTCGATGGTCAGCTTCATGGCGTCCGTTTCATGGCGTCGGCTCGGTCGCGTCGCTTTCCTGGCTTGGGCGGCCATCCCGCGCGGCCCGGAATCGCGGGCCGGGATCGGCCGTTCGGGGTCCCTCCGGCAAGGCTTCGAGTATACCACAAGCCGCGCCCGCCCGAAGCAATTTCGCGCCCCGGCCCGGCCCGGCGGATGGGATATATATCTTTGATTTAGTTCAGTTTTCTATCATTCTCCGCAGCAGCTCGACATCCTCGGCGAAGGACGAATCGATCGCCCGCAATTCCTCGATCTTCTTGACCGCGTGCATCACCGTGGTGTGGTCGCGACCGCCGAACTTGCGCCCGATCTCGGGCAGCGAGCGCTGGGTCAGCAGCTTGGCCAGATACATCGCCACCTGGCGCGGCCGGGCGACCTGGCGGGCGCGCCGCGCCGAATGCATGTCGGCGACGCGGACGTTGAAATGCTCGGCCACCTTCTTCTGGATTTCTTCGATGGTCACGCGCTTGTCCGAGGCGCGGATCTGGTCGTGCAGCACCTCCGGGATCGATTCCAGCGTGATGTCGCGCCCGACCAGCTGGGTGTGCGCGATCACCCGATGCAGCGCGCTCTCCAGATCGCGCACGTTGCCGGTGATCTTGTGGGCGATGAACTCGGCCACCTTGCGCGGCACCTCGATGCCCATCTGCTCGATCTTGGCGTCGATGATGCCGAGGCGCAGCTCGTAGGTGGTGGCGTGGATGTCGGCGACCAGGCCGCAGCCCAGCCGCGAGCGCAGCCGCTCCTCGATCCCTTGCAGCTCGGCCGGCGACTTGTCGGCCGAAATGACGATCTGCCGCCCCTCGTCGACCAGGGCGTTGAAGGTGTGGAAGAACTCCTCCTGGGTGGCGTCCTTGCCGGCGATGAACTGCACGTCGTCGACCATCAGGACGTCGACCGAGCGGAACTGGTCCTTGAACGACATCGTGTCCTGGAAGCGCAGCGCCTTGACGAACCGGTACATGAACTTCTCGGCCGACAGATAGATGACCGACCGGGTGGGCGCGCGTTCGCGGATGTGCCAGGCGACCGCGTGCATCAGATGCGTCTTGCCCAGCCCGACGCCCCCGTGCAGGAACAGCGGATTGAACGAGACCGCGTCCTGCTCGGCGACGCGGCGCGCGGCGGCGTAGGCGAACTCGTTCGGCTTGCCGACGACGAAATTGTCGAATTTGTGCTTGGGATCGAGCGGCGCGCCGAAATTCTCGACCTGGTTGCCTTCCGGCTCCTCGGCGGGCTTGGGCGGCGGCGGCGCGGCCTTGGCCAGCGAGGGGCGGACCAGCACCTCGATGCCGGAGACCTGCGGGTCCTCCCTCGACCACAGCGCGCGGATGCGCTCCCCGTAATGGGTGACCACCCAGTCCTTGAGGAAGCGGGTGGGCACGGCGATGCGCAGCCGCCCGTCGCGCACCTCGTTCAGGCTCATCCGGTTGAGCCAGCTCTTGTAGGCGCCCTCGCCGAATTCCTCGCGCAGCCGGGCCTGCACGCGCTCCCAGCGCGCGCGGAGAACGTCTTCGTTCACGTCTCGGCCTCGATTGCGCGGATCAGAATCCCGACCGGCCCCGATGACGGTTCGGCGACGTCCGCAACGCGAACGTCACACAAGCGGATCGCGATCAATCGTCTCCCCCTCTACCGGAACCGTCCGCCGCGGGACGGTGCCTACGCACGAAGCCGCCGGATGGTCGGTCCGGCCGGCTGGTTTCTTGGACGCAACGCCCGGCGCTTTTCGATCAGCAGATTCAGGCCGGTTCCGTTTTCCTTTCGGATTCCGACTCAGCGGCGGCGCTGCCCTTCGCCACCGCGGTCGCAAAATTCCCCGACTCCGCGCCGCAATTCGCGGCAGGATCACATCTGTTCACTTCGGAATTCCCCGACACCAGCGAGGCTCGCCCAATCTACCGACGGTTTCGTGACAGTGCAACATGTCCGAAAAGCGAACGTGAAAAATTTTCGTCACACGCATCTTCGTCTTGACTCGCGCGCGAGTCCTAGAGCCGCCTGCCTTCGCGCGCGCGCGCGTCCCGCGCGCCGTCGATCACAGCGACCGAATGCGCTTGGCGAGGCGCGAGATTTTCCGCGACGCCGTGTTCTTGCGCATCACCTTGCCGCGCACGCCGCGCATCAGCTCGGGCTCGGTGACCGCGAGCGCGGCCAGCGCCGCCTTCTTGTCGCCGCCCGCGATCGCGGCCTCCACCTTCTTCACGGCGCTGCGCAGGCGGCTGGTGCGCGCGCGATTGACGCTGGTGCGCTTGGCGGTCTGGCGGATGCGCTTGGCGGCGGATTTGTGCGTGGCCATCTGAAGAATCGATCCCGGATTGGCGGAAGGGGCGAGTTATAAAACTCGCGCCGCGCGATGGTCAAGGGCGGGTGCGCTCATTCCTTGTCGCTCACGCCGGCCTGCGCGAAGGTCGCCATGCCGAGATGGCAGGCGAGCGCGGCGCGGACGATTCCCGCCGCCAGCGCCGCCCCCGAAGCCTCGCCGAGCCGCATGCCGAGGTCGAGCAGCGGCGCGAGCGCAAGCTTCCCCAGCAGCCGGCGGTGCGCGGCCTCGGCGGAGACGTGGCCGGCCAGGCAATGGTCGAGCGCGGCCGCGTTTGCCGCGCGCAACACGGCGGCCGCCGCGCCGCAGACGAAGCCGTCCAGCAGCACCGGCACGCGCTTGCGACGCGCCGCCAGGATCGCGCCCGCCACCG
>JASHSH010000005.1 GCA_030040955.1 Rhodospirillales bacterium | reverse complement strand
TTGCGCTCGAACCCGTCCTGGTCGGCGATGCCGACCCCGCGGCCGACGAAGCATTGACGGATCACCGGCTCGAGCGCGCGCACGCTCGGCCCCGGGACATTGTGGTCGACCGGAACGTCGCGCCAGCCGAGGAAGACCTGCCCCTCCTCCGCCGCCGCGCGCTCGACGATCTTCTCGCAATGCGCGCGGACCTGCGGGTCGGTGGGCAGGAAGAAGATGCCAACCCCGTACGAACCCAGCTCCGGCAGCACGATCCCGAGCTTCTTTGCCTCGGAACGCAGCAGGGCGTCGGGAATCTGGATCAGAATGCCGGCGCCGTCGCCCATGTCCGGGTCCGCCCCGGTGGCGCCGCGGTGCTCGAGATGAATCAGGATGTCGAGACCCTGACGGACGATTTCGTGGGACTTGCGGTTCTTGATATGGGCGACGAAGCCCAGCCCGCAGGAGTCATGCTCGTTGCGCGGATCGTACAGGCCCTGCCTGCCAGGTTGCTCGTGCTCGCCGCCCATACCTTCGTCTTCCCCCGCCGCCCCGCTCGCCCGGCGCGATTCGGCCGCGTCGGCGCAGGACCTCGCATGATGCATGAGCGTACTGCGCCGCACAATCCACTTTCGCCCCTCGTGGGCCAGGAATCGGCATGGCTGAGGCGCGACTCGATGCCGCCTCAGTCAGATTCTTGCGCAGACGTATTAGATCGTTGCGTCGGGGTAGAGGAGACGGTGGATGCCGCACTCGCTCTTGGCCGATCCGGCCCAGCGTCCCGATCGCACCTCGCCGCCCGGCGCGACCGGCCGCGTGCAGGGCCAGCAGCCGATCGACAGATAGCCCTCGGCCACCAGCGGATGGCGCGGCAGGCCACGCTCCTCGAACGCGGCGTCGATCCTGCGCTGGTCCCATTTCGCCAGCGGGCTCAGCTTGATGATGCCGTCCTCCCCGGCCTCGATGGTATGGATTTCGGCCCGGTTGCGGCCATGCGCGCGCTTGCGGCCGTCGACGATTACCTCGAAGCCGAGCCGGACGCGGTCGAACGGGCGGACCTTGCGCAGGGTGCAGCAGGCGTCGATGTCGCTGCGCCACAGCCCGTCGGCCTCGCGCAGTTCCTCGTCCGTCGGCCGCACGATGCGCAGCCCGGTGAGCCCAAGACGACGGGAGAGCGACTCGCGGTAGGCATGGGTCTCGTCGAACAGCTCGTCGGTGTCGATGAAGATTACCGGCAGCGAGGGGTCGACCTGCGCGACCTGGTCGAGCAGCACCGCCGCCTCGGCGCCGAAAGAGCTGATCACGCCGAGGCTGCCCGGGAACTCGGCGGCGAAGGCGCGGATCAACTCGGCGCCGTCGAGATGACCGTGGACAACGCGCAACGCCTTGACGCGCGCGAATATGTCGATCATTCGGCCGCGTCCCGCTCGAGGGCGCCGCGGGCCATGGATGCCTGCACCGTGTCCAGCAACACCGCGACCGCCTCGCGGTGCGAATCCGCCGAGCCGCCGGCCCGGGCGGCGACGCGCGAGGCGGCGAAGTCGGCCTGGGCCGATGCGACCGGGCCAGGGCCCAGCGCGGCAAGCCGCTCGAAGATCGCCTCCGGCGCCTCGTCGTCCTTGGTAAAGCGCATGGCGTGGTGGAGGGCGCGGCGGACCGCGAACACCGCGGCCTCCTGCGCGGCGGCCAGGAAGTCATCGGCGCGGCCGACCAGCAAGTGGCGGTCGCAGCGGATCAGCGCATCGTTGGCGAGATCGGCGAGCAGATCGTCGGAGGCGAAAGGCGCCGCGCATTCGCCCCGCTCGGTGGGCGCGCCGGGGAAAATCTCGGTCTCGCCATAGTCAATGAACAGCTTGTCGTCCTCTACGCCTTGCAGCGAGGAAAGCAGCGCTGCGAGGCCGGCCCGGCCCAGCCGCTCGGCCCAGGCGCGCACGCTTTCGCCCTCGGCGCGGCCCTCGGCATAGCCCTTGCGCAGCAGCCGCAGCGCTGCCACGGCGTGGCGCGCGGGCACGATCGGGCCGTTGACGCCGACGCGGCCGGTCTGCACGTCGCCGCCGACATGGATCTGGTAGTGGGGCGCCGGATGGCCGCCGACCTTCTTGGCCATGCCGTGGAAGCCGAAATCGCCGATCTGGTGCTGGCCGCAGGCGTTCTGGCAACCCGAAATGCGCACCGCGATGCCGCGCGCGGATGGATCGGTCTTCACATCGTCGACGATGGCGCGGGCGAAATTCTGCGAGTTGGTGATGCCGATGCGGCAGCTGGTGGTGCCGGGGCAGGTGACCACGTTGGCATCCTGCTCGGGCGCGGCCGGTACCGCGATGCCGATCGCCTCCAAGCGGCGCACCACCTCGGCGAGGTCGGCGTCGGCGACGCCGGGGAGCACGATGTTCTGATCCCGCGTGGTGCGCAGCTCGGCAAGCCCCGCGAATTCGGCGATGGCGGCAAGCTCGTCGAACTGCGCGGCCGAGAGCAGGCCGAGCGGCGGATTGCCGACCACGGCGAGGCGGCCATCGTGCTGGCGCACCACGCCGACGGGGGTCTTGGCGATCTCCGACTCGCCGGGGTCGCGCCATTCGAGCTTCTGCCAAGGGCGCTGGGACAGGCCCTTGAGCCGGTTGAATTCCTCGCGGAACAGCTCGATGAATCGCGCCTCGCCGAAGCGCTTGACCAGGAACTTCAGCCGCGCGTTGTTGCGGTTGATGCGGTCGGAATAGCGCTGGTGCAGCCGCGCCGTGGTCTCGACGACGGTGGGGATGTCGGTCTCGTCGACGAAATCGAGCACGCGCACCGCGGCGCGCGGCTGGCCGCCGAGTCCGCCGCCCGCATGCACGACGAAGCCTTTCTTTCCTTCGCGCTCAGTGGCGACGAAGGCGAGGTCGTGGATCGACGAGGCGGCGCAGTCGGTACCGCAGCCGGAAATCGCGATCTTCGACTTGCGCGGCATGTGCTGGACCAGCGGATGGCGGATCCAGCTGCGCGCCACCCGCTCGGCCACCGCGCCGGCGTCCACATGCTCGCGCGGGCAGACGCCGGCGAGCGCGCAGGCGGTGACGTTGCGGAAGGTGTTGCCGCAGGCCTCGCGCGTAGTCAGCCCGTTCGAGTAGAGGAATTCGAGCGCGTCGCCCGACTCGGCAAGCGGCACGAAATAGCACTGCACATCCTGCCGCGTGGTGATGTGCAGATCGCCCTTGCAGAAACGCCGGCCGAACTCGGCGAGCACGCGCAGGCGCTCGATGGGCAGAACGCCGCCCGGCACCTTGATGCGGATCATCTGCACGCCGGGCTGCTTCTGCCCGTAGATGCCGTAGCGCACGCGGAAGCCGGTCCAGCGCTCCTCGTCCCACTCGCCCGACAGGCGGCGACCGAGACCTTGGCGGTACTCGTCGGCGTCGGAGAGTCGGACCAGCGGCTCCGTCTCGTGCGGGGTGATCGCGTTCACTGACTTATCCACACAACCTATGTGTTAAAAATGCGTGGCTAGGCTGCAAGATTTGTAGGATACCCGAGGGGATTTGTCAAATATTCGCAATTGCGCAGGGTACATTGAACGAGTGCATACTGTGTATAGGTAAAATATTGAAAACATGAATAAACTTTTGCTGCCCATCGGCGGCTTGACGGCGGATGGCTTGGTTGGTCTGCTGCGAATGCATGGATTCTCCCGTGGAATTATCCGCGCAGTCCGTGGGCGATGGCCCGCCGATCGTCGTGCTGCACGGTCTATTCGGCTCGGGACGAAACTGGGGCGGCATGGCGCGCCACTTCGCGGATACGCGGCGGAGCCACCTGCTGGACGCGCGCAATCACGGCCAGTCACCCTGGGCGCCGAGCATGACCTATCCCGAGATGGCCGGCGACGTGGCCGCCTATATCGCTTCGCGGGGTCTTGCGCCATGCGACGTGCTCGGCCACAGCATGGGCGGCAAGACGGCGATGCTGCTCGCGCTCACCCGGCCCGAGCTGGTGCGCCGGCTGATCGTCGTCGATATCGCGCCGATCGACTATCGCCGGGGCCGCGCCGATCCGAATTTCGGATACGCGCGCGCGATGGCGGCGCTCGATTTGAGCGTCGTTCGACGCCGATCCGAGGCCGAGGCGTCGCTCGCCGATTCGATCCCCGATCCCGAGCTGCGCGCCTTCCTTGTGCAGAACCTCCACGACGACGGCGACGGCACGGGTTTCCACTGGCGGGTGAACCTGTCGGCGATCCAGGCGAATTTGGAGGCGTTGGCGGGATTTCCGGACGTGGCCGGCACGCGCTCCGGGCCGACGATCATCTTCGCCGGCGAGCTGTCCGACTATGTGCGGCCGCGCGACGAGCCGGAGACGCGACGGCTGTTCCCGGAGGCGCGCATTGTCGTGGTCGAGGGCGCCGGCCACTGGCCGCATGCCGACCAGCCCGAGCGATTCTTCCGTCTGCTCGCGCCCGAACTCGCCTGACCGTTAAGCCGACTCGGCCGAAACCGGCAGCAGCCGCCACAGCAGGCCGGTGGCGGCGAGCGCGCCCCACCAGGAATCGGTGCCGAGATCGTAGCTCGCCAGCGAAAGGACCATCGTCGCGGCGAAGCAGGCGAGCGCGAAGGGCCGCGGGCCCGCCTCCAGCCGCAGGGCGCGGTTGAGCAGGACCAGCGCGAGAATCGCGCCGAGCAGCGCGCCGCCGGCGCCGATTTCCACCCAGAGCTGGAGCCAATTGTTGTGCGGATGTGGCGAGCCAGCCGCGGTGACGTAGCGGTAGCGCGCCAGCTCGTCGGGGCGGATCGGCAAGTCTTGCGCGCTCCACCAACCCCAGCCGCCGAACGGACGCTCGCTCGCGCGCGCCGCCATGTAGTCCCAGATTTCCAGCCGATGCGCGAGCGAATGCTTGATCGAATCCGCCGCCGGAATCAGGCGCTGTGCGAATGCGGCGACCAGCGCCGGCATGCTCAGAGCGCACGCGACGATGGCCGCCAGCGCCGCCGCCACGATGCGCGGGAGCAGCGCGGCGCCGATCAGCACGGCCAGCCCCACCGCGAAGGCGAGGCGCCCGGTGTCGTCGCGGCTCAGCGCCAATGCGAGGACCAGCGCCAGGACGGAAGCCAGCGCCCAGCCCCGCATCCCGCGCGCCCAGCCGAAGGCGAGCAGCGGCCACACCAGGACACACTGGTAGCTGAGGCCGCGGTCGAATTTTGTGTCCAGGCTGCCGGTCAGATCGGGATGCGCGACGACATGGCGCATGATCGGATGGCCGGCGAGGAAATCCAGCGCGGCGAGCGCGGCACCGAGGATGGAGGCCAGCAGCGCCACGCGCGGGATCATGTCGGATGCGCGCAAGAGCGGAGCACGCGATCCGATCAGAACCAGCGCGGCGGCGAGCAGGCCGGTCATCTGAAGCGCGCCCCTGACCGTGCGCGCGGGATCGATCGACCACAGCGTGCTCGCCCAAACCAGCAGCAGGAACGACACGGCGATGGCGCCGAGCGCGGGATCGACGGCCGGGGGCCGGCGCTCGATCAGACCGGCGGCGAGCAGGACGATGGCGAGTCCGATGGCGAGCGCGGCGTTGGCGCCGGCGGCGAATATCCCCGCGCTCGCCAGCAGCGCATAGACCGCAGCCGCGAGCGCCGCGCGCCATTCGCCTCGAACCTCCAGTCCCGGCATGCCACAAACCCGCCAGCCTCGACCGGCGGCCACCTTGGGGCAGGCAGGCGCGCCGGTCAAAGTGCGCAACTTCCCGCCGCGCTTTGCTATAGTGCCGCGTCCCGTTCCGCCGGAAATAGATGGCCGACGAAGAATCCAAGCCGCAGACCGAACCGCAGCCGCCGAAACTCGAGGCGGCGAAGCCCGCTCCGGCCGCCGTAGCGACTTCCGCCTCCGCTCGGGGGCGCTGGGCTCCGGCGCTTGCCGGATTTGCCGGCGGGCTGGTGGGCGGCATCGCGGTGGCGGCGCTACTCGCCGCCGCTTCGGTCGCCGAGTGGCCCTGGCTGCGTTCGCGCCTCGCCGCCGAGATCGCGCCGCCGCCCGCCGGAATCGCCGATTTGGAGCGCCGGGTCGCCGCGCTGGAGGGTGCGAGCCATTCGCCGGCCTCGGACTCGTCCGCGCCGGCAACGGCCGACCTTGCCCGCCGGGTCGGCGCGCTCGAAGCCGCGCCGCGCGGTCCGGCGCCGGCCGCGCCCGATCCGCGCATCGACGAACTCGCGGCCAAGACCGAGAAGCTCGCCGCCGACATTGCAAGCTTGCGCGGCGCGACGCCCGACGCGGCGACGATGACCCATCTGGTCGAGCGGGCGGAAGCGGCCGCGCAGACGGCGCGCGACGTCGCCGCCAAGCGCCAGTCGGTCGAGGCGTTGCTGCTCGCGGTCGGCCAGCTGCGCGACGCGGTCGAGCGGGGCGACCCCTACGCTCCCGAGCTGGCCGCCGCGCGCAAGGTCGCGCCCGCCGAGGCGGCTGGCGCGCTCGACGCGCTCGACGCAGGCTCCGCCGCGGGCGTGCCGCGCGCGCAGGCGTTGATCGACGCATTTCCGGCGACCGCAGATTCGGTGGTGCGCGCCGCGCTCGCCCCGCAGGAGGGCGATGATATCTGGCAGAAGCTGCGCCGCGAGGCGGCCGGGCTGGTCAGCCTGCGCCGGATCGACGGGCACGGCGACGATCCGCCGGCGGTGGCGGCACGCGCCGAGCGCATGGTGCGGGAGGGCAATCTCGCCGGCGCGGTGGACGAGATGAGCGCGCTCTCCGGCGCGCCGGCGCTGGCGGCGAAGAGCTGGGTGGCGGGGGCGAGCCTGCGGGTGGCCGCCGAGCGCGCGCTCTCCGACCTGGCCGCCAAGACCGCCGCGGCGACCTCGGCGGCGGGTGGCTGACCCGGCGCCCTACGCCCCGGCGAGACGCGCCCGCGTTCCCGCTTTTCAGATCTCTGCCAGCCGTGCGAGCGCCCACGCGTCGTCGCGGTGCGCGAATAGGAAGTTGTTGACGTAGAGGGCGGGCAGCTTGCCGGGCACCGTCGGACGGGGCTGCAGGGTCGCGCGATCGAAGCGTTCGAATGCGTAAAGCCGCCCGTGAACATAAAAGAAACCGCGATACCCCAGCTCGCCGAGCAGGGCGGGCACGGCTTCGGTCGTTCCTTCGCGGTGACGCTCCTCCAGTTCGACCGCGATCACCGGCCGCGAGCGGAGGATGGACTGGCGCGCGCCGCGAATGACTTCCATCTCCGCGCCTTCCACGTCGATCTTGAGCAAGGTCAGCGGCTGGAACTCGAACGAATCGAGCGGCACCACGACCACCAGCTGGCGGATGATCCGCACCTCGGCCGCGCCGAAGTCGCGATCCGCGAAATCCTGGACCAGCGACGATTCCTGATGCGCGGGCACGCCGTCGAGCACCGCCGTATGCAAGGTCGCCAAGCCGAACGCTTCGCCGACCGCGACATGGTAGCCGGCGAAGTTGGGCGGGAATTCGCCGCCGCCGCGGGCGACAAGCCGGGCGCACAGCGTCAGATAGGGACCCACCAGCGGCTCGAACGCGACCACCCGGCAGTCCTCGGCCGCGAGCAGTTCCTCGGTGTAGTCGCCGACATTGGCGCCGACATCCACCACGATGCCCGGCCGGCAGAAGTGCAGGATGCGCGGAAGAATCTCGTCCTTCATATCGGCCCGACCCGCTCAGGCGCCGGCGAGGCGGCGCAGAGCATCCGAGAGTTTGGCGCGCGCGGCTTCCCCCTCATCGCGGCGCTCGCGCTGCTCCTCGATCACCTCCGGCTTGGCCTTGGCCAGAAAGTCGGCGTTGCCGAGCTTGCGCTCGATCTTGTCGATCTCCCCGGCCAGCCGCGCGATTTCGCGGGTCAGCCGCTTGCGCTCCTCGGCCAGGTCGACCAAGCCGGCGAGCGACAGCGCGACCGTGGCGCCCTCGATGGAAATGGCGACGCATCCAGCCGGCGGGACGCTGGCCACGGCGGCGAGCGAGGCGGCACGCGCGAGCACCAGGACCTGGTCGCGGTGGCGTTCGATGCGTGCCAGTACCTCGGCCTCCGCGCCGGCGAGCAGAACGGGGACGCGCACGCCGGCCGGCACGTTCAATTCGGCACGCACCGCGCGGATCTCGGAGATCAGCCGCACCACCCATTCCATCTCGCGCACCGCGCCCGCATCGACGCGCGGGCCGGCCGCGAAATCGGGCCAACGGGCGGCGATCAGCATGCCCTCGCGCTTGCCCGTCTGGCCCCATAGTTCCTCGGTGACGAAGGGCATGATCGGATGCAGCAGCTTGAGCACGTTTTCGAACGCCCAGGCGGCGGTGGCCCGCGTCTCCGCCCTGGCCGGCCCGTCCGGTCCGGCCAGGATCGGCTTGGCGAACTCGACATACCAGTCGCAGAAGGTGTTCCAGACGAAGGCATAGAGCCCGGCGGCGGCGTCGTTGAAACGGTAGGCCGCCAACGCCTCGTCGAGCGAGCCGACCAGGGCGACCAGCGCGCCGACGATCCATCGGTTCACAGTGTCGCGCGCGGCCCCTGGATCGAAGCCGGGCACGGGTCGGCATTCGTTGATCTCGCAGAAGCGCGCGGCGTTCCACAGCTTGGTGGCGAAGTTGCGGTAGCCCTCGATGCGCCCTTCGGTGAGCTTGATGTCGCGGCCGTGCGAGGCGAGCGCGGCGAGGGTGAAGCGCAGCGCGTCGCAGCCGTAACGGTCGATCAGGTCGAGCGGATCGGCCGTGTTGCCCTTCGACTTCGACATTTTCTGGCCGCGCTCGTCGCGCACGATCCCGTGGATATGGACCTCGCGGAACGGCACATCGTCCATGAAGGCGTGCCCCATCATCTGCATCCGCGCGACCCAGAAGAATATGATGTCGAAGCCGGTGACGAGGACGTCGGTCGGGTAGTAGCGGGCGAGCGCTTGGGTCTGGTCGGGCCAGCCGAGGGTGGAGAAAGGCCAGAGCGCGGAGGAGAACCAGGTGTCGAGCACATCGGGGTCGCGGGTCAGCGCCACGACCGCCCCCAGCTTCTTCTCGGCCTGCGCGCGCGCACCGGCCTCGTCGAGCGCGACGAAGATCGAGCCGTCGGGCGCGTACCAAGCGGGAATCTGGTGACCCCACCAGATCTGGCGCGACACGCACCAGGGTTGGATGTTGCGCATCCACTCAAAGAATGTGTTCTCCCACTGCTTGGGCACGAACCGTGTGCGTCCATGCTCCACCGCCTCGATGGCGGGCTTGGCGAGCGTCGCGGCGTCGACGTACCACTGATCGGTAAGCCAGGGCTCGATGACCACGCCGGAGCGGTCGCCATAGGGCAGCGTCATCGCCTGCGGTTCGATCTTCTCGACCAGGCCGAGCGCCTCCAATTCCGCCACCACGCGCTCGCGCGCGACCGTCCGGTCGAGCCCGCGGAATCGCTCGGGCGCGTTCTCGTTCATCCGCGCGTCGCGGTCGAACACATTGACCATCGGCAGCTTGTGGCGCTGGCCGACCGCGAAATCGTTGAAGTCGTGCGCCGGGGTGATCTTCACCGCGCCGCTGCCCTTGGCAGGGTCGGAATGCTCATCGGCGAGGATGGGAATGAGCCGGTCGGCCAGCGGAAGCCGCGCCATCTTGCCGACGAGCGCGCGGAATCGTTCATCGTCGGGATGCACGGCGACCGCGGTGTCGCCGAGCATGGTTTCGGGCCGCGTCGTGGCCACCACGATGAACCGGCCCGGCTCGCCCTCGATCGGGTAGCGCAAATACCAGATCTGGCCCTTCACCTCGCGCTGCTCGACCTCGAGGTCGGAGATGGCGGTGTGCAGCTGGGGGTCCCAGTTGACCAGGCGCTTGTCGCGATAGATCAGGCCGCGGCGGTGCAGCTCGACGAACACCTTGCGCACCGCGGCGCTCAGCCCCTCGTCCATGGTGAAGCGCTCGCGCGACCAGTCGGGCGAACAGCCGAGCCGCCGCAGCTGGCGCGTGATCGTGCCGCCCGACTCCTCGCGCCACTGCCAGACGCGCGCGACGAACCGCTCGCGGCCGAGATCGTGCCGGGTCTTGCCTTCGGCGGCGAGCTGGCGCTCGACCACCATCTGAGTGGCGATGCCGGCATGGTCGGTGCCGGGCTGCCACAGCGCGTCGCGCCCCTTCATGCGGTGGTAGCGGATCAATATGTCCTGGAGCGTGAAGGTGAGCGCGTGGCCGTGATGCAGGCTGCCGGTGACGTTCGGCGGCGGCATCACGATCGCGTAAGGGCGCGCATTGCTGTCGGGATGCGCCGCGAAGGCGCCGGAGCGTTCCCACCGCTCATACAGCCGGGTCTCGACCTCGCCGGGCCGATAGGTCTTGTCCAGCATCCCGTGCCGTCGCTCCGTCGGCGGAAAGGCGATGGAAGTCCGGCCGCGAAGACGCGGGCGGCCGGCAGGCGCTGGAGAGGTTCTACAGCTTCTCGGCGCGCGAGACCATGCGCTCGATTTCCTTCTTGACCAGGCGCTCGATCATGTAGGGAAGATTCTGATCGAGCCAGTCCTTGATCAGGGTGCGCAGAATCTCGCGCACCAGGTCCTCGAGCGTGATGCCGCCATTGCCCAGCATCACCCCGCGCTCGCGCGCGACCGCGCGGGCGAGTTCGGAGAGCGCGGTGGCGCCGGCCGACTGCGTGCGCGCGGCGAGCAGGCTGTCCTCGTCGGCGCCGTGCTCGTCCATGCGGGGCGTGATGCGGAAGCCTCCGCCGCCCTCTTCCGTCATCATGTCGTCGGTCAGCTCGAGCACGTCCTCGACCAGCTCCGGCTCCGGTTTGGGCGCGCGGGCGGCGATCGGCACCATCTCCGGCTCGGGCCTCGGCGGCGGAGCGGCGATCGGCACCATCTCGATCGCCGGCTTGGGCGGAGGCGGCGCCATCTCGATCATCTCGCCGACCGGGCGCGGCTTCGGCTTGAACGGCTCCTCGGCCGGCGCCGCCGGCGGCGGCGGCGCGGCGGCGGGATCTCCCCCCTCATCCTCGGAGAGGATGCGGCGGATGGAGGCGAGAATGTCCTCCATCGAGGGTTCGGGCTGGGCTTTATCGTCGCTCATGGCTAGATCGTGCCTTCGCTGCTGCGGCGCGCGCCGGCGCGGCCGGCTCCCCGCCGGACCGTACGGACGCGCTTCGCGGTCACTTGCCCACCTCCCCGTAGCTCGGCGAAATGTCGCCGCCCATCCACTGGTCGCGCACTTCGTTGTAGTGCTGCGCGGGATCGTAGGCCGCGACCGGAAGCTTGAGCGCCTGCACGGTCAGCCCGCCGACCGAGCCGCGCAACTGATAGGCCGCGACCTGCGCGTCGTGGCGGGCGCGCACCAGATTGACGCGCGCGTTCAGCAGGTCCTGCTCGGCGTTGAGCACGTCGAGCACGGTGCGCGAGCCGACCAGCGATTCGCGCTTGACCCCTTCGAGAGCGGTCTCGGAGGCCTTGATCTGGTCGCGGTAGGAAAGCATGCGGGCGCGCGCCGCCTGGAGCGTTTCCCAGGCCCGGGTCGAGGACTCGACCGCCTCGCGCTGCG
>JASHSH010000213.1 GCA_030040955.1 Rhodospirillales bacterium | reverse complement strand
GTCCTCCTCGGTGACCTCGTCGAGATCGTTGCGCCGGATCAGCACGCCCGCGACATGGGCCAGTACGTCGAAGCGGCCGAAGCGCTCGCGCACCCGATCGAGCAGCTCGGCCTGGCCCGGCAGGTCCCGGAGGTCGAACGCCTCGGCCAGGTGCGGGCCGCCCGGTAGGGATTTGACCACCGCCTGCACCGATTCGGGCTTGATGTCGATCGCCGCGACCTTGGCCCCGGCCGCGGCGAAGGCGCGCGCCACCTCGGAGCCGATGCCGCCACCAGCCCCGGTGACCACCACTCCCTTGCCCTCCAGCCCGGCCCCGACGCTCCAGCTCATGACTCCTCCCTTCCGGCGCCGACGCGCCGATATGCTCGATTCGGAATCGTTATCATCGATTGGACGGGCTATTTTAGGAGCAATCGGGACGGGTCCGAAAGGGAAGCAATATGGATCAGACCTCACTCGCCGGGCGGACGGCGGTGGTCACTGGAGGTGCGCGCGGCATCGGCGATGCCATCGCACTTTCCCTGCTCGAGGTGGGCGCCCGCGTGGTCTCGTTCGACAAGATCACCCCGGTCGCGCGGCGCGAAGGCGTGCGCTATCTCGAGGTCGATGTGACAGACGAGGCGAGCGTCGCGGAGGGCTTCGCCGTCATTGACAAGGAAGGCGAGGCGCCACGCATTCTGGTCAACAATGCGGGCATCCAGCGCGTGGGGCTGGTCGGGCGCATGTCCTTCGCCGACTGGTCGGCGGTGATGGCGACCCATCTCAACGGATTTTTCCTCTGCGCCTCGCAGGCGGTGCCGCGCATGATCGAGCTCGGCAAGGGCGGCGCCATCGTCAGCATCGCCTCGACCGCGGCCTTCGTCGGCCTGCCCGGACGCGGCCCCTACAGCGCCGCCAAGGCCGGAATCACCAGCCTGACCCGGGTTCTGGCGGTCGAGGTCGCGCAGCTCGGCATCCGCGTCAACGCGGTGGCGCCCGGCTTCACGCGAACGCAGCTCATTCAGCAGGCGCTCGACGACGGATCGCTCCAGGAGGGATGGATGGTCGAGCGGGTGCCGATGCGGCGGCTGGCCAAGCCCGACGAGATCGCCCGTGTGGTGCGCTTTCTGGCGAGCGACGATTCGTCCTACATCACCGGCCACACCATCGTCGCCGATGGCGGCTGGACCATCCAGGGGGTCAATCAGGCCCCCGACTGGCTGGGCAAGAAATAGCTGCCCGGCCAGATCAGGCCAGGCGCGTGAGCTCGGCTGCGTGCGTCGCCACGCTGGCGCGCGGCGGAGCGCAGGAACGCCCCAGCACGAAGGTGGTGGGCAGGCGAATGCGCCGCACCGGCATCGAGGCTCCGCCCGCGATGCGTTCGAGCAGCAATTGCGCCGCCGTGCGGCCCATCTCGTCGAGATCGCGCACGATCACGGCGAGCGGCCCAGGATAGAGCGCGGACAGGTCGGTCCGGTCGCAGGTGACCACCGAGAGCTGGGCGGGAATATCGAGCCTCTCCTGCTGGATCGCGCGCAGGGCGCCGACCAGCAGCTGGTTGCCGCCGGCGATCAGGGCGGTGGGAGGATCGGGCCCTTGCAGCAGCGCGGAGGCGTCACGGAAGCCGAAATCGGCTCCCGGGCCGTGCCCGCGGATGAGATCATGCGGCACTTCGAGACCGCGGCGGAGGAAGGCTTGTTCGAACCCGCGGATGCGCTCGCGTCCCGGCAGGATTTCGGGACCGAAGGTGACGATGCCGATGCGCCGATGGCCGAGGCCGATCAGATAATCGGTCGCTTGTTCCATGCCCGCGGCGTGGTCGGTGAACACCGCGTCGATGTCGAGCTTGATCTCGCGATCAAGCAGCACCGACGGCACGCGCAGCGACTGGAGCCGGTCGAGGCAGCGCCGGTCCTGCTCGTTGTTGATGGTCATGATAATGCCGTCGACGCGGCCGTGCTGCATCGTCTCGATCGCCTCGGCCTCGCGCTTGGCGTTGCCCGCGGTATTGACCAGGTGAAGCGAATAGCCGCGCTCGCGCAGATCGATCTCGGCGGCCTTGAACAGCATCGCATGCAGCGGATTCGAGATGTCGTTGATGATGAAGCCGATGGTCAGCGTGTTGCGCCGGCGCATGCTCTGCGCGCGGGCATCGGGGCGGAAGCCGAGCGCCGCGATGGTCGCGCGTACGCGTTCGAGCGTGGCGGCGCGCACCGTCTCCGGCGCGTTCACCGTGCGCGAAACCGTTCCCACCGACACGCCGGCGGCGCGCGCCACATCGCGGATGGTCGCCGGTTTCTGTCTCGCGGCTGTCACTTCCCGCATCCCTCCCCGGTTCCCCCCGACCGGTCCGTCAAGGCTAACGTATCGCGTGCGCCACGCGCCAGAGCGACCCCGGTCGCGGATCGCTTCGGCTGGGCGCGCTTCCTTGACCCGGATCGCCGCGAAGCGCTATCTTTGGAAACGTTATCATAAATCGACTTCGGAAGGGGAACCGAGGTGCAACTTAAGGTCGAGCGAATCGAATGCATTCCTCTGACGATGCCGCTGCCGCGCACGTTCCGTGGCAGCAACTACTTCATGACGCACCGCTGCACCATCATCACCCGGGTCTATACCTCGGGCGGCGTGGTCGGCGAGTGCTACAACGGTGACGAATTCGAGACCCAGGGCGAGGTCCTGCGCATCATCGCCGAGGAGATCGCGCCGCGCATCAAGGGGCTGGACGCGTTCAACATCGAGGGCTGCTGGCAGGCGATGCGCCCGCCCAGCTACAACATCCTGCGCGATCGCAAGCTCGCCATGTGCGCGCAGGCCTGCGTCGACAGCGCGCTGTGGGACGCGATCGGCAAGGCGCTCGGCCAGCCGCTCTACAAGCTGTGGGGCGGATATCGCGCGAGCCTGCCGGTGGTGTGCATCGCGGGCTATTACGAGGAAGGCAAGACGCTCGCCGATTTCGGCCGCGAGATGGAAACGCTGAAGACGGCGGGCTATGGCGGCTGCAAGTTCAAGGTGGGCGGCCGGACGCCGGCGGAGGATGCCGAGCGCGTGAAAGTCGCCCGCACCGCCGTCGGACCGGACTTCGTGCTCACGGTGGACGCCAACCAGGGCTATACACTGCGCGACGCGGTCGCGTTCTCCCGCCTGGCCGAGGGACAGGGCATCCGCTGGTTCGAGGAGCCGGTGCGCTGGTACAACGACCGGCTCGACATGGCGGCCGCGCGCAACCTGACCGGTATTCCGATCTGCGCCGGCCAGAGCGAGATCAGCCGAGCCGGCTGCCGCGACCTCATGGTCGATCGGGCGATCGACGTCTGCAATTTCGATGCGAGCTGGGGCGGGGGACCGACCGAATGGCGACGGGTGGCGGGCCTGGCCGCCTGCTTCGGGGTCGAGATGGCGCATCACGAGGAACCGCAGATCGCCGCCCATCTGCTCGCCTCGATCCCGCACGGGACGTATCTCGAAACCTTCCATCCCGACCGCGACCCGATGTTCTACCGCCTGGTCGCCAACCGATCGAATTTCGTCGATGGCACCTATGCGCTGCCGCGGGGCCCGGGCTTCGGGCTCGAACTCGATGCGGGCGTGATTGCGAAGTATCGCACGTGAGGCTTTACTGGTCCGCGGCGGAGACCCGCCAAGGGTCCGCTCGGGGAGGAACAAGATGAAGACGGCTCGGCGAGGGGCGACGGGCTCGGCGCGGCGTGCACCGGCGGCGAAGGCGCGCGGCGGCATCGGCCACAACGCGGCCGCGCTTTCCGACGCGGACCGGCTCGGCCTGTTCAAGAGCATGGCGCGCATCCGCGAGTTCGAGGATCAGGTCCACCGCAGCTATCTCGAAGGGCTGGTCCACGGCACCACGCATCTCTGCCAGGGCCAGGAGGCGGTGTCGGTCGGCGCCGCCAAGCCGCTGCGGGAGGATGATTTCGTCAGCTACACCTATCGCGGCCACGGGCATTGCCTGGCGCGCGGCATGGAGATGGAGAACGCCTTCGCCGAGCTGTTCGGCCGCAGCACCGGCGTGTGCCAGGGGCTCGGCGGCTCGATGCATCTCCAGGACATCGAGCGCGGCCTGATCGGCTCGTTCGGCATCGTCGGGGCCGGCATGCCGGTGGCGGTCGGCGCCGGGCTGACCGCGCAGCTCAACGGGCGCGGCCAGGTATCGATGTCCTTCTTCGGCGACGGGGCCTGCAATATCGGCGCGTTCCACGAATCCCTCAACATCGCCCAGGTGTGGAAGCTGCCGGTGCTGTTCGTCTGCGAAAACAATCTCTACGGCGAGTTCACCCGGATCAACCACACCACGCCGTTCGAGGATCTGGTTCAGCGCGCCGCCGGCTACGCGATGAACGCGGTCGCGGTCGACGGCAACGATGTCGAGGCGGTGTACGCGGCGGTCGAGCCGGCGGTGGCGCGGGCGCGCGAGGGCGGCGGCCCCACCTTCATCGAATGCAAGACCTACCGCCATCGCGGGCATTCGCGCACCGATCCGGCGAAGTACCGCCCGCAGGAGGAGCTCGACGCCTGGCTGAAGCGCGATCCGCTGATCCTGTACCGGGCGCGGCTGAAGGAGCTGAAGCTGCTCACCGACCGCGAGGCCGACCAGATATCCGCCGATGCGCGCGCGGCTGCCCAGGCCGCCGCCCAGCGCGCCGCCGCCGCCCCCTGGCCCGACAAGGACCAGGATTTCATGGCCAAGGTCTACGTCTGAGGGGGAAGCGCGAGATGGCCGTCCAGGAAATCACCTATCGCGAGGCGATCGTCGCGGCGCTGACCGAGGAGATGCGCCGCGACCCCAAGACGCTGATCATGGGCGAGGATATCGGTCCCTCCGGCGGGCCGTTCAAGACCTGCCAGGGCCTGTACGAGGAGTTCGGCGCGGCGCGGGTGCGCGACACGCCGATCGCCGAGACCGGCTTCGTCGGCGCGGCGCTCGGCCTCGCGCTCACCGGTTACCGGCCGATCGCCGAGATCATGTTTTCGGATTTCCTGGGCGTGTGCTTCGACCAGATCGTCAACGGCATCGCCAAGCACCGTTTCATGTCGGGCGCGCAGAGCACCGTGCCCCTGGTCATTCGTGCGATCGGCGGCGGGGGCTTGCGCTTCGGCGCGCAGCATTCGCAGACCGGCGAGTCCTGGGTGCTGTCGGTGCCGGGGCTGAAGATCGTCTGCCCGTCGAGCCCGGCCGAGGCCTACGGCATGTTGAAATCGGCGATCCGCGACGACAATCCGGTGCTGATCTTCGAGCATAAGGGGCTGCTCTCGTCCAAGGGCGAGGTGGAGACCGGCGCCGAACGACTGTTGCCGCTCACCGGCTCGCGCGTGCTGCGGCCCGGAACCGACGCGACCATCGTGGCGAGCCTGGCCATGGTTCCGCGCGCGCTCGGCGCGGCGGATCTTTTGCAAGCAGACGGCATTGCCGCCGAGGTCATCGATATCCGCGCGCTGCGGCCGATGGACACCTCTGCCATCGCCGAAAGCGTGCGCAAGACCAGCATCCTGGTCACCGTCGAGGAGCAGACGCAGGTCGGCGGCTGGGGCGCCGAGGTGGTGGCCCAGGTGACGCAGCAGGCCTTCGACTATCTCGACGCGCCGCCGGCCCGCGTGACGCTGCCGGAATATCCGCTGCCCTTCTCGCCGCCGCTCGAGGACGCGGCCCTGCCGACGCCCGAATCGATCGCCGCCGCCGTCAAGGCGCTGGTCTAAGACGCGGCGTTGGATTTCCTGGTCCCCAAACTGTCGGCGACGATGGAATCGGCGACCGTGCTGCGCTGGCTCAAGCAACCGGGACAGAGCGTTCGCATGGGTGAGGCGCTGGTCGAGCTCGAAACCGACAAGGCCGCGATCGAGGTCGAGGCGCCGGCGGACGTCACCCTCGCCGCCATCGTCGCGCCGGAAGGAACCAAATTGCCGATCGGCGGCACGCTGGCCCGGCTCGAACCGGCTTCGGGCGCGGTGCTCGCCGCTTCAGCACCCGCAGCCAAGCCGGCCACTCCTTCGAAATCCGCGCCGACACCGGCGGCACAGCGTGCGGCTCCCGCTGCCGCTCCCGCCGCGCAAACAGGCGCGAGACAGCTCGCCTCGCCTTTGGCGCGGCGACTGGCCGGAACGCACGGGATCGACCTCGCGCGGCTCAGCGGATCGGGTCCGCGCGGACGGGTTCGCAAGCGCGACGTCCTCGCCGCGGTCGAGGCGCGCGGCGGCACGAGGCCCGCGGCCCCGGCTGCGCCAGTCACGGCCCGCGCGCCCGCGTCGGCGATCGTGGAAGGCTTCTCGGCGATGCGTCTGGGTGTCGCCGAGACGGTGGCGCTCAGCCGGCGCACGATTCCATCCTTCTCGCTCGACCGCTGGGTCGAGACCGGCGCCATCGAGCATGCGCGGATCGCCTTCGGTCCGGGCATCGAGCGCGCGAGCGGCGTGCGGCCGACGGTGACCGATTACCTGCTCCAGGCGATGGCCGACAGCCTGCGCGCGCAGCCCGCCATGTTGGATTTGTGGACCGAGGTGGAGGGTCGGCCGCGCCGCGTCTCGCCCGCCACCATCGACATCGGACTCGTGGTCGCGCTCGAGGAGGGCATGATGATTCCGGTGCTGCGCGATCTCGGCGGCAAGTCGCTGGGCGAGATCGCGCGTCTGCGCCGCGACGCGGTGCAGCGGGTGCGCGCCGGCCGCCTGCTCGCCTCCGACTCCGCTCCGGCCTCGATCGCGCTTTCCAATCTCGGGCGCGGCGGCGCCGACCGGTTCGACGCGATCATCAATCCCGGCCAGGCCAGCATTCTCGCGGTGGGGCGCGAGCACGAGAGGGTGATCGCGCGCGGCGGCGCGATCCTGGTCGCCAAGGGATTTCATATCACCCTCTCGGTCGACCATCGGCTGATCGATGGGGTGCGCGGCGCCGCGTTCCTGGGCGCGCTTGCCGAGCGGATCGAGTTCGGTCCCTGGACGGCGGAATAGCGGCGAGGTTCGCCGGCGCGCTCACCGACCCTGGCGGCCGTGGCGCTCCAGGCGGGTGACGGAGGTGGCGAGCTCCTCGACGCGGGTGTGGTCCTTCACCAGCAGCGGCGCCGACAGGCGGCCGTCGGACACCACGAACACCCGATCCGCCGCCTCGAACATCTCCAGCACCTCGGTGCAGAACATGATCACCGCGTTGCCCGCGTCGGCGAAACCGCGCAGCAGGCGGTAGATCTCTCCCTTGCTGCGGATGTCGACGCCGCGCGTCGGCTCCTCGAGCAGCAGCAGGATCGGCCGCTTCATCATCGCCTGGGCGATCGCCACCTTCTGCTGGTTGCCGCCGGACAGAGAGCGGATGCCCTGCGCGATGGTGCGCGCCTTGATCAGGAAGCGGCGCACCGCGTCCTCGGCGCGCTCGCGCATGCGCGCGCGGCGCAGCACCAGCCCGAGCCCGGCGATCTCGGGCCGCCCCAGCCGGGCGAGCAGATTGTCGCCGACGGAAAGATGGCCGTAGAGGCTGTGCTGGCGGGTGGCCGATACGTAAGCGGTCGAGCGGTCGAGGCCGGCGAGGTCGGTGCGTCCGGCCACGGCGATCTCGCCCGCGCAGCGTTCGAGCCCGGCGAAGGAGCGCAACAGCTCGCGCGCGCCGGATCCCTCGACCCCCATCAGCGCGACGATCTCGCCGGGCGCGGCGGCGAGTTCAATGCCGTCGAACGCGTCGTCGAGATGCGACCAGCCGCGCGCCCGCAGTACCGGCTGACCGGGCAGCGCGGCGATGGGCGGCGTGCCCGCCATGTCCTCTGCATGGACCTGGACGCCGCCGAGCACCAGCTGCCGCGCGATCCCGTCCTCGGTCAGCGCCTCGCCCTCGAGGATGGCGGTGACGCGTCCGTCGCGCACGATCGCCACGCGATCCGTATGCTCGACCAGGTCGCCCAAGCGGTGAGTGACCAGGATGACGATGTGGCCGGCCTCGGCGAGGCGGTGCAGCTCGCGGAACAGCTCGTCCGATTCGTCGTCGGTGAGCGCCGAGTTCGGCTCGTCGAACAGGAACACGCGCGCGTCGCGGGCAAGCGCGCGGGCGATCTCGACCCGCTGCTGGGTGGCGAGCGTGCAGGTCGACAGCGGCCGGCCGGCATAGGCGGCGATGCCGAGCGCCTGCGCCAGCGCGCGGTCGGCCGCGCCCAGGCGCGGGCGGCGCAGGCGCGATCCCTCGCGCCCGACCATCAGATTGTCGGCGACGCTGAGATTGGGGAACAGCTGCGGCTCCTGGTGCACCACGGCGACCGTGCCCGCCGTCGCCATCGGCGACCAGGGCGCGCCGTCGAGCCGCAGCTCGCCCGAATCCGCCCGCTCCTCGCCGGCCAGGATGCGCATCAGCGTGCTCTTGCCGGCCCCGTTCGGCCCGGCGATGCCGAGCACTTCGCCCGACCGCAGCTCCAGATCGAGCCCGGCCAGCGCCCGCGTGCTGCCGTAGCTCTTATGCAGGCCGCGCACCTCGATGCGGCCGGATGCGCCGCCGCTCATGCGACGGTCCGCGCCCGCAGCTTGGTCAGCGCGATGTCGAGCGCGACCGCGCCGATGGTGACGAAGCCGAGGAACAGCTGCTGCGCGTGCGGGCCCAGCGTGAGCAGCGCCAGCCCGATCTGCAGCTCGGCCAGCAGCAGCGCGCCCCCCAGCGTGCCGATCACCGTGCCCTTCCCGCCGGCCAGGCTGGCGCCGCCGATGATCACCGCGGCGAAGACCGGGAAGGTCGAGGACAGGCCGATGTCGGGCTGCGAGGTCTGGATGAAGGAGAAATCGAGCACGCCCGCCGCGGCGCTGAGCACGCCCGCCAGCATGAACGAGGTGATCTTGTAGCGGCGCACCGGCAGGCGCGCGAGCTGCCCGGCGACCGGGTTGCCGCCGATCGCCATCAGCCGGAAGCCGAACAGCGAGCGGTGCAGCAGGAAGCCGACCAGAAGCGCCAGCGCGATCATCCACAGCACCTCGATCGACATCCTGTGCGTGCCGAACTGGGCGGTGAGCGCCTGGAAGAATTTGAGCTGCACGGGATCGACCTTGTATCCCTCGGGCGGATAGATCGGGTTGAAGGTGCCCGCGTTGGAGATGTAGAGCGACAGGCCGTAGAGCAGGTTGTAGCTGCCCAGCGTGACCACGAAGGCGGGAATGCGCGCGTAGGTCACGAGCAGGCCGTTGAACAGGCCGACCAGCGCCCCGATCGCCAGCGCGAAGGGGATGGCGAGATAGATTGGCACGTCGCCGAGTATCCACATCACCGCGACCGCATTGGCCGCGAGCCCGTACATGGCGCCGACCGAGAGGTCGATCTCGCCGCCGACGATCACCAGCGTCAGCCCCAGTCCCATGATCGCCACCGAGCTCATCGAGCGCAGCAGCGAGATGATCACGTCGGCGTTGATGAAGGCCGGATTCAGCGAATAGAAAATGATGCCGACGATCACGATGGCGATGAACAGCCCGCCAAGCCGCAGGCCGAGCTCGAAGGTCGCCCGCCCGGCCGCCGACATCCGCGAGGTCGTGGGCATCGCGGCGGCTTCGCTCGAAGGGGCGTCGGTCATCTCGCTCATCGTGTGCGACGAAAAAAGCCCGGGACCCGCTCGGGTCCCGGGCGGAGTCAAGGTCAGGTCACTTCGCGTTCAGGATCTTGTCAAGATCGGCGCGCGCCGCGGCCAGGTTCTCCTTGGTGACCGGCTTGAGCGTCTGCGTGTTGGGCAGAATCTCGCCGCGGGCGAAGAAGCTGGCGCAGGCCGGGCCGCCGAAGGCGGCCTGCTCGGCCCAGCGCTGGTCCAGCGCCGCCACCTGGATGCCGTTGTCGATGCCGTCGAGCTGGCCCTTGCTCACGTTCCAGCCGATGGTGAACACCTTGCCCTTCAAGTTGAGGTCGGTGATCGCACGGTCGGCATGCTCGGCGCCGATGTCCACGTTCTCCATGAACTGGACGTCGGGATGGGCCGAGAAGAACGCCTTGAACGCGTCGTACGACTTGCCGGGATCGTAGGAGGTGTTGAGCCCGTCCTTCTCGGTATTGACGAACTTGGCGTCCGGGATCGCCTTCAGGATGGTCTCGTGGAAGCCCTTCATGCGGCCCTGCGCCCAGAACTGGGCCGGGTCGCCGCCGGAGACCGCGAACACCTTGATATCGAGCTTGTTCGCCTTGATGAAGGCGAGCACGGCCTCGGCGGCGTTGGCGCCCTCCTTGATCGGAACCTGCGTGAAATTGCTGAACTCGTGGCCGTTCGAGGTGACGCCGACGGTGAACACCGGGATGCCCTGGTCGACCATCTTGTTGGTCACAGCGGTCAGGCCGTCCGAGGTGGTCGGCTCGATCGAGATGCAGTCGATGGCCCCGGCCGCCAGCTTGGCCTCGATCTGCGAGACCTGGTCGTTCAGGTTGGTCTGCACCGGCGCGATGCTGGTGCAGTTCAGCGGATAGATCGCCTTGCCGAACTCGCAGCCCTGCTTGAAGCCCTGGGCATATTGCTGCGAGAACAGCGGAATGCCCGAGGCCTGGTACGAGAACACATAGTTGACCTCGGCATGCTTCTTGACCTTGTCGGCGATGCGGTCGGCCAGCTTGAACGCGCCCCAGTCGCGCTTGGCCATGAAGGGCGCGCCGTCGACCTTCTCGCCCGTCTTCGGAATTTGCGTCACGTTCATATCGTCGGCCCACGCACTCGCCGCCGCGACAAGCGCCGCGGCCGAGACCGCACCGATCAGTTTCGCATGCATACTACGCATCGTGACCCTCCCTGATTTTGCTACGCGGTTGCCCCACCGGTGAACGTCTCACCGTCTTCATGCGCCGTCGCGCGGCCGACTGTCCCGTCCTACGACCGCGCCAAGACCTTCTCGCTGCGAAAGCCCTCGATCACTTCCTCGATCACCTCGATGCCGAGGCCCGGGCCGGTGGGCGGATAGACCCACCCGCCGACATGGTCGAACGGCTTGGTGACGAGATCGTGCTGCATCGGATTGCGCAGCGGTTTGAATTCGAACAGCTTGCATGCCGGCGTGCTGAAGGAGATCGCCAGGCTGGCCGCGGTGACGATCGCGGAGGACCAGGCATGCGCGTTGGCCTGGCGCCGATACGCCTCTACCCGGTCGCAGACCTTCTTGAAGCCGGTGATTCCCTCGGCGCGGCCGGGATCGACACCGATCACATCGACCGTGCCGGTGGCGAGCACGCGCTCGAAGCCTTCGAGCGTCCACTCCTTCTCGCCATAGGCGATCAGGGTCGAGGTCTTGGCGCGCAGCGTGGCATAGCCTTCCGGGTCCCAGGCGCCGAGCGGCTCCTCGATCCAGTCGAGCTTGTACGGCTCCATCGCCTGGGCGCGGCGCACCGCGGTGGAGACGTCCCACTTCACGTTGATGCCGCAGTCGATCATCAGCATCTTGTCGCCGATGGTCTCGCGCATCGCCTTCACATAGGCGACATCGCGGTCGTGCTCGTAGCCGAGCCTGGCGTTGCCGCGCTTGCCGAAGCCCGTCTTCAGCCCCTGCAATCCGGTCGACAGCCACTCGCGCGTCTCTTCCGCCATCTGCGGGATCGATTCGTAATGCGCATGGCAGGAGGCGATGCCGGGCAGCCTCTCGTGCATCGGGCCGCCGAGCAGGTCGAGCACGCTGGCGCCCAGCGCCTTGCCCTTGAGGTCCCAGAGCGCGATGTCGATCGCGGCCACCGCGTAGGACGCGATGCCGCCGCCATATCCGTACCACCAGGCCTGCTGCTTGTTCTGGCGCCACAGCCGCTCGGTATGCACCGGGTCCTTGCCGACCAGGTTGGGCGCCATGCCCTCGATGATCGCCTTGGTGGCGAAGTTCGCCTCGGGGAACTGGGTGATCGACTCGCCCCAGCCGACCCGGCCATCGTCGGCCGTGATCTTGCACAGGCACAGATGGCGCAGCGCGTTGAAGTCGTTCGGCTCGGGATAGCTGACCGGAATGGCCTCGATCCTGGCGATCTTCATACCCTCACCTCACCCGATCGCGCCCTTGAACAGCGGCATGCCGGCGATGCCGACATCTACCTTGACCAGCTGCCCGTTCATCGAAGCGGGGCCGGTGGTGTCGAACACGCCGAAATCGCATACATAGAGCGAGCTGCCGCCGAACACGCAGTTGAGCGGCACGCCGCCGGTCTCCAGGAAGTCGAGCGACGCGCCGTCCTTGCCGACCAGGTCGACGCCGCCCGAGCTCACCGTGGTGACCCAGAAATTGCCCTTGGCGTCGATCTTGAATCC
>JASHSH010000212.1 GCA_030040955.1 Rhodospirillales bacterium | reverse complement strand
CGCCGGACATGGCCTTCCCGCGCATGAACAATATCAGCTTCTGGCTGCTGCCAGCCTCGTTCGCGCTGTTCTGGCTGGCCGTGTTCACCGACACCGGCCCGGGCACCGGCTGGACGCTCTATCCGCCGCTCTCGACCTCCGGGCAGCCGGGATTCTCGGTCGATTACGCGATCCTGTCGCTGCACGTCGCCGGCATCTCGTCGATCCTGGGCGCGATCAACTTCATCACCACGATCGTGAACATGCGCGCGCCGGGCATGACTTTCCACCGGCTGCCGCTGTTCATCTGGGCGGAGTTCATCACCGCGATCCTGCTGCTGCTGGCGATCCCGGTGCTGGCCGGCGCGCTGACCATGCTGCTCACCGACCGCAATTTCGGCACCGCCTTCTTCGATCCGGCCGGCGGCGGCGATCCGCTGCTGTTCCAGCACCTGTTCTGGTTCTTCGGTCATCCCGAGGTCTACATCATGATCCTGCCGGCCTTCGGGATCGTGAGCCAGATCGTCTCCACCTTCGCCAAGAAGCCGGTGTTCGGCTATCTCGGCATGGCCTACGCGATGGTCTCGATCGCGGTGGTCGGCTTCGTGGTGTGGGCGCACCACATGTTCCTGACCGGCATCTCGATCAACGCGCGCGCCTACTTCACCGCGGCGACCATGGTGATCGCGGTGCCCACGGGCGTGAAGGTGTTCAGCTGGCTCGCCACCATGTGGGGCGGCGCCATCGAGTTCCATACCCCGATGCTGTGGGCGCTGGGGTTCATCGCCCTGTTCACGCTCGGCGGCGTGACCGGCGTGGTGCTGGCCAATGCCGGGGTCGACGTGGCGCTGCACGACACCTACTACGTGATCGCGCATTTCCACTACGTGCTCAGCCTGGGCGCGATCTTCGGCATGTTCGCCGGCTTCTACTACTGGTTCCCCAAGATGTCGGGCCGCATGTACGACGAGGGGCTCGGCAAGATCCAGTTCTGGATGATGTTCATCGGCGCCAACCTGACCTTCTTCCCGCAGCACTTCCTCGGCCTCCAGGGCATGCCGCGGCGCGTGCCCGACTATCCCGAGGCCTTCGCGGGCTGGAACTTCATTTCCTCGATCGGCGCGTTCATCGGCTTCGCCGGCGCGGTGTTCTTCCTCTACGTGATGTGGGACGCGTTCCGCGCCAAACGGCCGGTGGCGGCCAACCCCTGGGGGGTGGGCGCGACCACGCTGGAATGGACGCTGAGCTCGCCGCCGCCGCACCACACCTTCGAGACCATGCCGGTCATCGAGGAAGAGGCGCACGGGCATCCGGCGGAGTGAGCGCGTGGACGGTCGCCGGCGCACGCTGATCCTGTCGCTCGGCGCCGTCGCCGTCATGCTCGGGCTGGTGGCGGCGAGCGTGCCGCTCTATCGGCTGTTCTGCCGCGTCACCGGCTATGCCGGCACGCCGCAGATCGCGCTCGGCGCCCCGGTCGCGGCGGGCGAAGGCAACGTGATCGTCCGCTTCGACGCCAACGTGATGCCCGACATGCCCTGGCGCTTCTGGCCCGAGCGCACCGCGTTGCGCGTGCGTCTCGGCGAAACCACGCTGGCGCTGTTCCGCGCCGAGAACGTATCGAAGGAGCCCATCATCGGCACCGCGGCGTTCAACGTCACCCCGGCGAAGGCGGCGATCTACGTCAACAAGATCCAGTGCTTCTGCTTCACCCAGCAGCGGCTGGCGGCGGGCGAGAAGGCCGAGTTCCCGGTCTCGTTCTACGTCGACCCGAAGCTCGCCGCCGACCAATACACCGCCGACGTGCGCGTGATCACGTTGTCCTATACCTTCTTCAAGTCGCGCGACCAGGCGGTCGGCGCGCGCACGCCGGAAGACGGCGGACGGGGCGCCTCCGGCGCGGTCATCGAGCTCAAAGAGGGGAGATCATGAGCGACACGCATACGCCGGCGGCGAGCGGGGGCAAGGTCCCCGGCGGGCACCACCCCTATCATCTGGTCCATCCGAGCCCGCTGCCCGCGCTCGGCTCGATCGCCGCCTTCGTCACCGCCTTCGGCGGCGTGCACTACTGGCACGGCGGGACTATCGTCATCCTGCTGGTCGGCCTCGCCCTGGTGCTCTCCACCATGTTCATGTGGTGGCGCCAGGTGATTTCCGAGGCCCAGGTCGAGCACGCGCACACGCCGGTGGTGCGCCAGGGCCTGCGCTACGGGATGGGCCTGTTCATCGCCTCCGAGGTGATGTTCTTCGTCGCCTTCTTCTGGGCCTTCTTCAATTCCGGCCTGCTGGTCAATCCGACCATCTCGCAATGGCCGCCGCCGAACATCCACCCGATGGAGACCTGGGGGATTCCGTTCCTCAACACGCTGATCCTGCTCTCCTCGGGCCTGGCGGTGAACTGGGCGCATCATTCGCTGCGCGCCGGCAACCGCGAGGGGCTGCAGCAGGGCCTGGCGATCGCGGTGCTGCTCGGCATCACCTTCCTCGCGCTCCAGGCGCACGAGTACGGCGCCGCGCTGTTCCACTTCCGCGACGGGGTCTACCCGTCGGTGTTCTTCATGGCGACCGGGTTCCACGGCTTCCACGTCTTCGTCGGCGCCTGCTTCCTCACCGTCAACCTGTTCCGCTCGATCCGCGGCGACTTCACGCCGCGCGAACATGTCGGCTTCGAGGCGGCGGCCTGGTACTGGCACTTCGTCGACGTGGTGTGGATCTTCCTGTTCGTCTGGGTCTACTGGTGGAGCTCGTCGGGCGGCGCCTCGCCGGCCTGAGCGCGGCCGCCCGCCCTTACGCCGCGTCCTGGATATTGGCGAGGATGGCGGCGAGCACGCCGGGGAAACGCGCCTCGAGATCCTCGTTGCGCAAGCTGATATAGCGGAACGCGCCCTCGGCGCGCGCGCGCGTCACGCCCGCTTCGCGCAGCCGCTTCAAATGATAGGTGAGGTTGGTCTTGGTGCCGTAGTCGAGGAAGCTCGAGCACGATGCCTCGCCCGCCTTCGCCAACCTCTGCACGATCTGGAGCCGGATCGGATCGCTGAGCGCGTCGAGCACGGCCGCCAGCTCGATCTGGTCGCGGTCGGGATGGTGCAAGGTCTTGTCCATGCACGATTCATACTACCGTCACGCGCGAAGTTCAAGACTTACTGAAGTCCTTGACTCCCGGAGTCGCAAGGTCTATAAGTTCAACAATCCTTGAACTATTGCACATACGGGAGTTGGACAATGCGCTCGCTGCTCTGGCTTGCGCTCGGCGCCTTTGCCGTCGGCACCGAGGGATTCATGATCGCCGGCCTTCTGCCGCGCATCGCCGCCGATCTCGGCGTGTCGGTGCCCCAGGCCGGCCATCTGGTGACGGTGTTCGGGGTCACCTACGCGATCGGCTCGCCGATCATCGCCGTGCTCACCGGGGGCATCGAACGCAAGCGCCTGCTGCTCGGCGCGCTGGCCGCGTTCGCGCTGGCCAACCTGCTGGCCGCCTGGTCGCCCAATTTCGTCTGGCTCGCGGTCAGCCGCGCGTTGTTGGCGCTCGCCGCCGGGGCGTTCATGCCGGCCGCGAACGCCTATGCCGCGACCACCGCGGCGCCCGACCATCGCGGCCGCGCGATCTCGACGGTCTATACCGGCTTCACCTTCGCGCTCGTCGCCGGCGTGCCGCTCGGCACCCTGGTCGGCGTCGGCTATGGCTGGCGGACGACCTTCGCGGGCGTGGCGGTGCTGGCCCTGGTCGCCGGCATCGGCATCGCGCTGGCGCTCCGCCCGCTCGCCGCCTCGGGCAAGGTGGGACTGCGCGAGCGGCTGGCGGCGGCGCGCTCGCCCGAGGTCGGCGCGATCCTGCTGCTCAGCGTGATCCAGCTCGCCGGCGCCTTCTCGGTCTTCACCTATTTCGCGCCGCTGCTGCGCGCGGAACTCGGCATCGGCGAGACCGCGGTGACCTATTTCCTGCTGCTGTTCGGCGCGGCCTCGTTCGTCGGCAATCTGGCCGGCGGCTACGTCGCCGACCGGGTGCCGGGGCATGTCGCGCTCCGCTTCACCATCCCGATCGTGGTGGCCGCGTTCGCCGCCCTGGCCTTGGCGGGTCATCTGACTCCGCAAGCCGCGCTGCCGGTGGTGGCGGTGGCGATCGCGGTGTGGGGCGTGTTCGGCTGGAGCTTCCTGCCGATCCAGCAGGTGCGCCTGGCCGCCGCCGCGCCGAAGACCGTGACGCTCGCGCTTTCGCTCAACGCCTCGGCGATCTATGTCGGCGTGGCGCTCGGCTCGACGCTCGGCGGACTCGCCGCCGCCGGCGGCTCGGTGAGGGATGTCGGCTGGGTGGGCGCCGCGCTCGCGCTCACCGGGCTGGCCTGGCTCGCGCTCTCGCGTCCGCGCACCCGCCGCGCCCAGGGACGCGCGCTCGAATACGCCGCCGAGTGAACGATGGAACCGCCTGCGCCTTGACAGGCGCGGGCGGCTTTCCCCAATATCCGCCTCCCGTGGGGCCGTAGCTCAGTTGGGAGAGCGCAGCAATCGCACTGCTGAGGCCAGGGGTTCGACTCCCCTCGGCTCCACCATTTCACCCCGAACGCTTTTGCCGGATCGCCGCCGCTAGAAACCCATCTGCCGGCGGCCGAGTTCGGTCAGGTCCGCTTCGGTCGCGCGGCCCTTGAAGTCGATCTCGAAATCCATCGGCGCGAAATCGGGCGGCGAGCGCCCCTCGAGGAACGCCGCGCGCTGCCTGGGCAGATA